>CAMFRR010000011.1 GCA_945982095.1 uncultured Bacteroidales bacterium | reverse complement strand
AGCGCCACCCAGAGCGGGGTATCAGCTATTTCATTCCATTTCGAACTGCCTATGTTGGTGACAGATACCGGAGGACTGAAAGAGACCATAGCTGACAAAGGCACCGGCTTGCTGGCAAGGGAGATAAGTCCTGAAGCCGTAAAGGAAGGCATTGAAGCATATTTCGCTTCACCGCAGCTTATGCAGAGCTGCATAGAAAACATAAGGAAAGAAAAGCAGAGGCTGTCCTGGAGCAATTTCGCATCCAGCCTCATGGACTTCTGCAACAATATAAAAGTCAAATGCGATGAAAAGAGCAATTAGCACCATATGTACACTGATACTTGTCGCGGCAATGGCCCTGGCCCAGCAGCAGGAAGGTTTCAAGACCCATACTGTACGCTGGTATGAGGACTTGGAAAGCATTTCCGCCCAATATGGGGTGCCTGCTGATGTGATCTCAAAGATCAATAAGCTCAAAAACGGCAAGGTCAGCAACCGCCAGAAAATTCTCATCCCCCTGGACGAGAAATATTGGAATGTCGAGACCGCAGAAAGCGAAGAGCCTGCCAAGACGGCCACAGCATTGGAAGATATTGACAGCAATGCCTTTTTCCCTTCAGGCCGCAGGCATCATAATCACGATAATTTCAGGCTGGGACTGGTGCTCGCACTGGATGGAGTGTCGGAAAGCCAGCGCAACAATGCCCTCGATTTCTATGCGGGAGTACTTATGGGCATTAGGGAGATGGGCATGCAAGGCATGGATATCAGCCTGGATGTCAGGAAGATGCCTCAGTATGACATGGAAGGTTTGGATGAGATTGAGGAGAATGATATGGTGATTGCCCCGTTCCGCTATAATGAGGTAGAGACGGTTTTGAGGGAATGCCGCAAAAAGACTATTGTGGTTTCGGCCCTCGATCATAAGGTGGCATCTCTTGCCAGCACCAGAAGTATGCTGTTCCAAGCCCCAAGCAGCAGCGCATATCAGTTCGATTCTGCAATTGAAGCCCAGCCAGGCGACAATTTCATAGTAATAGGCAGCGAATCTGACCCTGAAACATTGGAAGAGGTTAGGGAAATGCTGTACAGGAAAGGAATCTACAGGTACACAGTATGCATGTCACAGGCCCAGGGCGACATAAGCGGATGGGATGGTGCATATCAGGAGAATGCCTGCAACAAAGTGATACTTGCCATTGCAGCAGAGGCCCCTCTGAACAATGCCATACGCAATATGGGCATAATGGAGAGCAAGGGAAATGTCATAAGCTATGCCCCGGGCAAAGCTGCCAGCTACGCATCAATTCCTGTGGAGAACCTGCATTGGGCCCACCTCAGAGTAATGAGTCCGTATTACGCTGATTATAGCGACAGTGCCACCCTGGACTTCATACACACATACAGGGCTCTGTTCAAATGCGAGCCAAGCCAATATGCCTTTCAAGGCCATGACCTGGCAATATTCCTTGCCAAAAGCTACAAGAAATTGGGAGACGAGTGGGAAGAAGGTATTGTGTACGAGCCTCAGATGGACCTGCTACAGAGCAGCTTCAAGCTTATAAGGCACGAAACAGGAGGTTGGCAAAACATTGCGGTACGCCAACTTGAATACAAAAGGGATTACAGTATAGAATTGTTGAGAACTAATCCATAAGAGAACGGGCGTTCTCTATGGCCGCATCGGTGAGCGAAGAACCGCTCAGCATTCTTGCGATTTCAAGAACTCTCTGCTCGTCAGAGAGTTTTTTGATTGTAGAGCTGGCCTGACCCTCACCATAGCTCTTCTGTACCAGATAATGGGCCTTGCCTTTTGCTGCAACCTGAGGCAGGTGGGTAATTGCGAATACCTGCATCTTTTCGCCCATCTGACATATCACAGCACCCATCTTGTCGGCCACGCTGCCGCTGACACCTGTATCAATCTCATCGAACACCATCACAGGCATAGACATGAACTCGCCCATCAATTGCTTAAGGGCCAGCATTATGCGGCTAAGCTCACCGCCAGAAGCACACTTGCTCAGAAGCACTGTGCGTCCGCCTGCAGCATTGAACATGAAATTGACCCTGTCGCAGCCAGTTGCACTTGCAGGGCATTCTTCGAGGGATATTTCAAAGGCTGCCCTTTCCATCTCCATAAAACTCAGATTCTCCTTGATGCGTGAACAGAAGCGGGCCGAGGCCCCCTTACGGCTGTCATGAAGCTCAGATGACACTTCATTATAGGCAGCCACAGCCTTGGCATAAGCAGACTTGAGCTCTTCAAGCTCCGCGAGCATGTCTTCGCTGCCGAATACCAGGCCGCGAAGAGATTCTCTCTTGGCAATAAGTGCGGCCTCATCCGCAACCCCATGTCTTTTCAGCATGGAGTAAAGCAGGCTGAGGCGTGCATCAACTTCTTCAAGGCGTTCAGGACTGGCCTGGATGGAATCGGACCTCGACTGCAGGTCCGACGATATATCATCGAGTTCAATGCGTACAGAATCCAGCCTGGTAGCAAGATTGGAGAATTCAGGAATATATGCAGAGAGTTTGTCGAAATCCTTGTATATACGGCTCAAGGCATTGTTGACACCATCAGCCTCATCGCTGCCCTCGAGCAGCGAAAGGGATTCGGAGCTCAAAGAAGCTATAAGTTCGGCATTGGCGAGCATTGCCTGTTCCTGTTCCAGGGCCTCAATTTCGCCTTCCTGTATGTGGGCATTGTCAAGCTGCTCAAATACAGCCTTGTTATAGTCGGCCTCGGCTTCTGCTGCAGCCAGGGAGGATTCCAGTGCGCTGATTCTGGCCTGCAGCTCTTTCATGCCGGCATATGCCTCGGAACAGCGTCCCAGCAGGGCTGAGTTGCCGGCAAAGGCATCAAGTATGGAAAGCTGGTAGGCCGAAGAGTTGAGAAGACGGGTATCGTGCTGGGAATGAATGTCCACCATCATGGAACCGAACTCTTCCAGCACGGCCATGGTCACAGGACTGTCATTGATGAACGCGCGGCTGCGTCCGGCTGCGGACACGGTACGCCGTACAGTGAAACTGCCTTCTTCATATTCGAAATCATGCTCGGCGGCGAACTGTTCCATGGCAGCCGAAGGGGCACAGAACTCCCCTTCCACCACGCAGTTTGTGGCTCCTGCGCTCAGTACAGATGCATCGGCCTTGCGTCCCAAAAGCAGGCCCAGGGCACCCATGAGTATGCTTTTGCCGGCACCGGTAGGCCCGGTAATGACTATCAGCCCCTTTGGAAAACTGATGTCCAAGGAGCTGATAAGCACATAATTGCGTATATGAAGCGATTGCAGCATAGCAGTTTATTCCTCTTTCCTCTGCTTGAGGTCCTCGTAGTAGATCTGTCCTTCCTCAAACTCTGCGATGGCGCGGAGTACTGGTTTAGGACGACGCTCGAAACGTTTGCTGATCTCAATCTGCTCGCGGTTCTCCACAACTTCATCCATGGTGTCACGTTCGCTCTTCACTGCATCCAGGAATTCATTGAGCTCTTTCTTCTCGGCAAGGGCAATCTGGTTGCTGCGCTTGGCGAGTATCACCACTGTCTCATAAATATTGCCTGTGGGAGCCGCAAAATCGCAGAGGTCCCTTGTTACGGTGTTTGTTGGAATTTTCTTTTCTGTTGCCATATCTGTGTTTTGTATTTATATTAACTCTTTACATATTGTTATACATGAGCAATATGCAAAGAGTTTCAAAATTTTTAGATTATTTCAGGGCCTTGTCTTTTTTCTTGACATTGGCCTCAAGTTCTTTCTTAAGTTCCTTCTCCTTTGCCTTGAGAGCTTTCTCAGTCTGCTTGTCGGCCTGTTTCTCGGCACGCAAGGCCTTCCTTGTCATCTTGGCGCTGCCCTGCTGACGCTGGTAGCGGTTGTAAAGCTGGTCCAGCTCGTTGCGGTAGCGCGACTCAGGAAACTCGCCCACAAAGTTGTAATAGTTGTCCATGAACTCCATATACCTCTCCTTCTGCTTTGTTACTACAGAAAGGCTGGCATACTTGTAACATGATTTGGTAAGGAAAAACATCACATCTTCCCTGTAGCGGTTGTCAGGACTGTCCTTGAGCACGTTCTTTAGGGCTGTCTTTGCTGCTATATAATCCTCCATCTTGTAATAGAGGCGGGCATTTTCGAATTCTTTGCGGTCCAGACGCTCCTGTAGGTCATCATTCATCATGACGCAAATCGAGTCATACTGGGTGCCAGGAAATTCGGTCCTGAACTCATGAATGCTCATGAGGGCAGCCCTGGTGGGATTCTGATCCAACTCATAGCGATAGGTCTCGCGGTACATGCAATCCAACTTGAGGAAACGGGCCTCCATGGTGAAAGGGCTGCGCGAGTATATGTCCAGAAAACTGGTGAAGTTGGCTTCGGCTGTGAAGTAATCCTTGAACTTGTAGTTGCTCAGAGCCCAGTAGAAACGCACGGTGTCGTCTTTAGGGGTATTGGTGGTCTGCATTGAAAGAGACTCGAAGAGGGATGCTGCCTTCTTATACTTCTTGGTCTCAAAGAATTCAAAAGCAGCCTTGTACTTGGCCTCAACGTCCGAACTCTGTAGCAGCAGGTCGTACTGCGAGCGGCATGCCGTAAGGGCCATTACAGCCAGGGCAAGTATGACTATCCTATAACTTTTCATATACATTGTCCAGATAAGCTTTCACATCCATTGCAGCCTTAGCGCCACTGGCTGCAGCGGTAACTGCCTGACGATAAATGCTGTCTTGCACATCTCCTGCGGCAAAGACGCCTGGAGTCGAAGTGCGGGTGCTGCCGTTTTCGGTGATGATGTAACCCTTGTCATCCACTTTGGCTACATTTGTGAACAGCTCAGAATTAGGATGGTGGCCTATTCCAAGGAAGAAGCCGTCGAGAGCCACTTCAAATTCCTCGCCGCTCTTGCGCACGAGTCTCACTCCGGTAACTCCATACTCATCGCCCAGAACTTCCTTAGTGTTGCAGTTCCACAAGATTTCTATGTTTTCAGTGCCCATTACCCTCTGCTGCATGGCTTCGGAAGCGCGGAGCACGTCACGGCGCACGATGAGATAGACTTTCTTGCATAGCGATGCGAGGTAGGTAGCCTCTTCACAAGCGGTATCGCCACCACCCACAACCGCCACTGTCCTGTTCCTGTAGAAGAAGCCGTCACAGGTAGCGCAGGCGCTGACGCCCAGGCCTTTATAGCGTTCCTCAGACTCGAGGCCGAGATATTTGGCCGAAGCTCCGGTGGCTATGACCACGGTCTTGGTGAGCAGGCTCTCACCTCCATCCAGAGTCAGTATGAAATCTTTGCCGTCCCGCTCGATTTTCTGCACGCTGCCGTTGCGCAGCTCAGCACCCAGATTCTCAGCCTGAGCACGCATGGCACTCATAAGGGCATTAGCATCTATGCCTCCGTCAAAGCCGGGATAATTGTCTATGTGTGTGGTGGTTGTAAGCTGACCTCCGGGAAGCATGCCCTCGAACAGGAGAGGCTGCAAGCCAGCACGCTGGGCATATATGGCAGCAGTGTAGCCCGCAGGGCCACCGCCTATGATTATGATATTGTGTTTCATGATTCTAAAGATTGCTTTCTTTAAGACGCTCTGCATTTTCAGCAATTACCAGCTGGTCAATGACTTCCTGTATGGCTCCGTCCATGAAAACAGGGAGATTGTAGGTGCTCCAGTTGATGCGGTGGTCAGTGACGCGGCTCTGCTGGTAGTTGTAGGTACGTATCTTGGCCGAACGGTCGCCGGTGCTCACCATGGTTTTGCGTTTTGCCGAAATCTTGTCCAGATATTTCTGGTATTCCATGTTATAGATACGGGTCCTGAGCTCGTTGAGGGCCTTGTCATAGTTCTTGAGCTGGGATTTCTCATCCTGGCACTGCACTACTATGCCTGTAGGGATGTGGGTGAGTCGTATTGCAGAGTATGTAGTGTTCACGCTCTGTCCTCCTGGACCTGAGGAGCAGAAGGTATCCTTGCGTATATCCTTCTCATTGAGCTCAATATCGAACTCGTCTGCCTCAGGAAGCACGGCCACAGAAGCGGCAGAAGTCTGTACCCTGCCCTGGGTCTCAGTCTGCGGAACGCGCTGCACGCGGTGAACGCCGGATTCATATTTGAGAGTGCCGTACACATGATCGCCGCTTACCTTTGCGATTATCAGTTTATAGCCGCCTGCTGCTCCCTCGCTGAAGTCAGTAACCTCCATTTTCCAGCCTTTGCTCTCTATATATTTGCTGTACATGCGGAAAAGGTCGCCGGCAAAAATGGCAGCTTCGTCGCCTCCTGCTCCGCCTCGTATCTCGAGTATGGCATTCTTTGCATCCTCAGGATCGGCAGGTATGAGAAGTATCTTTATACTTTCCTCCATCTCAGGGAGTTTAGGCTCCAGTTCGGCTATCTCCATCTTTGCCATTTCGCGAAGGTCTTCGTCCTTTTCGTTGGCCAATATGTCTTTGGCCATATCCAGGCTCTCAACAAGACGCTGGTACTCGTTTCCTGCTGCTATCACAGGGTCAAGCTCCTTGTATTCGCGGTTGAGCTGTATGTATTTCTTCATGTCGGAGATGATTGCCGGGTCGGACAGCTGCTCCTGAAGTTTCTGATGTTTGTCCTGCAATCCCAGGATTTTTTCAAGTAAGGTGTTCTCTGCCATTAGTCAATGTCTTTTATGTAACATCTGCGGCGCATGTATGGCTCGTTGCTGTATGTGGACCATACGTTCACCGCCTTGTTAGTTTCTATCTGTGGGTTGGTAATATTATATTCTATATGAAGTTTGCGGAACTTTTCTTCAAGGTCGCAGTGGATAAGGGCTGTTATTCCCTTGCCCTCCCATTTCTCGGCGCCACCCATAATCATGAGGTCGACTACAGGGTTGTCATCGGACTTGAGGGCCTTGAGCAGGTGGTACCATCCAGTAGGGAACATATGACCCTTGGCTTTCTGCAGGGCTGCGCTCAGGCTTGGAAAACATATGCCGAATGCTGCAATGTCCCCGTTCTCCTCACAAAGCACGGTACAGTAATCGCTGCGTATCATACTGAGGCTGGCCTTGGCTTCCTGCTCCATCTCGGCCTCGGTAAAAGGAATGAAGTTGTATACGCTGCGGCTGAAAATCTCGTTGTAGGCATGCAGGAACTGTTTCACGCGCTCGGGATCATTCTTGATTTTGTCCATATCCTCAGAATGCAGTTTGTAACGTTCCTTGAGACGTGCCGCTATATTGCGTACGCGGTCAGTGGCCTCAGTCTGCAGTATCTTGTACTGAAGCCAGTCACATTCCTTGACGAAGCCCATGCGCTCCAAGAATTCAGGATAGTAGGCAAAATTGTATATGGTGTTGGCCTGGGGCACGTTTTCAAAGCCCTCCACCAACATTCCCTGCTTGCCCAGGGTATTGTAGGACAGCGGACCATGTATGCGAGTCATGCCCTTGGACTTGGCCCAGCGTTCCGCAGTACGTATGAGATTGTGGGCAAGTTCATAATCCTCAACCACATCGAACCAGCCGAAACGGCAATGCCTGGTGCCATATCTCTCGTTATAGTGAGGATTTATCATTGCGCATATGCGTCCGTATACGTTGCCGCGTTCATCCACAGCTATCCACATCTTGTGCTGGCAATATTCCAAGGCAGCATCCTTGGTGAGCATATTCATCTGGTCTGCATGCAGGGCCGGCACATATTGGGGACACTTGGCATACAGACGGTCCGGAAAAGAAATGAACTTCCGCAAGTCGCGTCTTGTCTTTACTTCTCTGATTTCCATACAAACTGCAAATTTACTTATTTTCCGTCAAAAATGAAACCGCTGCCTGGGCACATGCACAGCCGAAAACGGCGGGAAGATATGAAATTGTGCCTACATTGGACTTTTTGTTCCTTCCCTCTTCTGCCACAATGGCTTCCCTCTCGGGCAGCTCTTCGCTGAAGACCACCTTGAAGCCCTTGCTTATCCCATATTCACGGCGCAACCTCTTGCGCACAATGTATGCCAGAGGACAGTTGTAGCTCTTGGATATGTCAGCAATGCGTATCTTGGTGATGTCGAACTTGGCACCGCTGCCCATGCTGCTCACATGCTTTATGCCCTTGGTAACACAATAATTAATCAGGGCGAGCTTGGGAGCCAGGGTGTCTATGGCATCAACAAGATAGTCTATGTGGAACTGTCCTAGCACCGGCTCAATGTTGTCGGGTTCCAGGTACAGGCAGAGTACAGTGAGTTCCAGATCGGGATTTATGTCCAGAAGCCTGGCCTTCATCACCTCCGTTTTCTTCATTCCTATTGTGCTGTCCAGGGCCACCAGCTGACGGTTCTTGTTGCTTGGGGCCACACTGTCATTGTCAAGCAGTATCATCTTGCCCACTCCTGCACGCACCAGCATCTCCGCGGCATAGGCTCCAACTCCCCCAACGCCCACTACAGCGACCCTTGCATCATGCAACTTCGCCAATCCTTCTCCGCCCAATAGAAGAGCCGTCCTTTCCTGCCATGCTTCCATATCTAAGACTTAACAAGACCCAAGTACCATACGAAACACAAATAACCGTCAAAGATACGAAAAACTTCTGGAAAAAACGCTAACTTTGCCCCTCGAAACATAATGAATAAATCATGCATACAAGAGAAGAGAAACTTGAAGCTTTCGGAAGATTGCTGGACATAATGGACAAGGTACGTGAACAGTGCCCTTGGGACAAAAAACAGACGTTTGAGTCACTCAGACCACAGACCGTAGAAGAAGTCTACGAGTTGGGCACAGCCATCATGGATGGAAACAGGGAGGAAATAAGCAAAGAATTGGGCGACGTATTGCTCCATGTGGTATTCTATTCGCGCCTGGGCGAAGAAGAGCAGGCCTTTGATGTGGCCGATGTGTGCAACAGGATAAGCGACAAGCTCATATATCGCCATCCTCACATATTCGGAGATGTGCATGTGGAAGATGCAGACCAGGTCATAAGCAATTGGGAAATGCTCAAGACTAAGGAAAAAGGAGGCAACAAGACTGTGCTTGAAGGTACGCGCGGACTGCCTACACTGCTCAAGGCCTACAGAATGCAGGACAAGGCCAGAGGCGTAGGTTTCGACTGGAAACAGCGCGAAGATGTTTGGGAAAAGGTGCAGGAGGAACTCGAGGAATATAAGGCAGAGCTAGCAGCAGCCGCGGCGGCCGAATCTGAAGAAGAGAAAAAGGCAGCGATGGAAAGGGCCGAAGCCGAGTGCGGAGATTTCCTTTTCAGCATCATCAATGCCGCCCGACTCTATAAAATCAACCCCGACAACGCTCTGGACCGCACTTGTGAAAAATTCCGCCGCCGCTTCAACTATCTGGAAGAGCACACCATCAGGGAAGGGCGTGACCTGCACCAGATGAGTCTGGAGGAAATGGACACCTATTGGGACGAAGCAAAAAAATTGGGCCTCTGAGACCCAATTTTTTATTGCCTAGCGTTGTATGCCTCTATGGCTTTGCTCAGTATGAATATTGCCCTGCGCAAATCCTTCTTGCACAATACATAAGCCAGACGCACCTGGTCTTTGCCCAGTTCAGGGTCAGTGTAGAAACCGGCAGCCGGAGCCATCATGACAGTTTCTCCCTCACAGCCCTGTGGAGTATGCTCATCCTTCCAGCAGAACTCCTGCAGACACCAGGCACAGAATTTCTCGGTATCATCTACAGGCAGCTTGGCCACGGTATAGAATGCTCCCATAGGAATGGGAGTGTAGCATCCGGGTATGCGGTTCACGCCGTCAATGAGACACTTACGCCTTTCCACATATTCCTCATATACATCACGTGAGTATTCTTCAGTACCCTCTATCGAGGCTTCGGCCACAATCTGTCCAATGAGAGGAGGGCTGAGACGGGCCTGACAGAACTTCATCACAGTCTTGCGCACTTCGGCATTCTTTGTGATAAGGGCACCTATACGTATTCCACATTCACTATAACGCTTTGATACAGAATCAATAAGTACAACGTTCTGTTCTATTCCCTCAAGGTGCATGGCGCTGATGTAGGGAGAACCTGTGTATATGAACTCACGGTACACCTCATCTGAGAAGAGGTAAAGGTTGTGCTTTTTCACGAGGTCGCGTATGCGGTTCATCTCTTTCTGGGTATAGAGATAACCTGTAGGGTTGTTGGGATTGCATATCAATATGGCCTTGGTACGCTCATTGATCAGTTCCTCGAACTTTTCCACTTTAGGAAGACAGAAGCCTTCATCAATGGTGGTTGTCACTGTGCGTATTACGGCGCCAGCGCTGACAGCCAGGGCCATATAGTTGGCATAAGCAGGCTCTGGAACTATGATTTCGTCTCCAGGATTGAGACAGGACATGAAGGCGAAAAGCACGGCCTCGGAACCTCCGCTGGTGACAATGATGTCATCAGGAGAAAGTTTGATCTGGTATCTCTCGTAATATGAGACAAGGGCCTGACGCAGGGATTTATAGCCTTGCGAAGGGCTATATTCCAAAGTTTCTCTGTCAATGTGCTTTAGGGCTTCGAGAGCCTTCTTTGGAGTGGGAAGGTCGGGCTGACCTATGTTCAGCCTGTAAATCTTGACTCCCCTATCCTCGGCCTCTGCAGCCAGAGGGGCGAGCTTGCGTATAGGTGAGGCCGGCATTTCCAGGCCACGCTGTGATATCTGTAGTGGTGTATTCATATATTTTTATTTATTTTTTATCGACAAAAAGCCACAGGCGCCACATAAGCCAACCCCACAGGAGGAAGAGGCTTATGCATAGCCATGTGGAAGTGGCGTTATCATACGCGGCATGAGCCGAATCCATATATTTCTCAAAATCAGGTATATCGGCATAATAATAGGCGCCGGCTCCGAAGTCCAGCCCAGGCACCAGGCCCAAACCCCTGAACATTATGTAAGCGCAAAGCAGCAGTATCAGCGACACCACAGCCTTAAGCAAAATATTCTTAGACTTCGATTTCATTTTGAGGAGCTTATCCCAAATAAGGTACCGGGAACAGGACTCCGCTCAGGAGCAGCCACACGGCAAAGAAAGTGAGGGCAATATTGAAGATCTGGCCCACCACATAC
>CAMFRR010000010.1 GCA_945982095.1 uncultured Bacteroidales bacterium | reverse complement strand
GATAGGAGTCCGTCTCGTGGGCTCGGAGATGTGTATAAGAGACAGGTGGGGCATATATAGCAATCGGACTCTTCCATTACAGGGTCCATGGAAACAGGAGAAGGTATGAGCCTTATGCCGGCCTTTTCACAAGCGAGCCTCAACTCAGGAGAGGGATTTCGGCCGGCTACAGTGAGTTCAGCCTCAGGGAAAATGGATTTGAGCACGGGGTAGAACTCCCCTATCCATGGGATGAGGCTGCGCTCGGTCTGTGGGTCTGCGAGACTGCCGGTAATGGTGAAACGACGTAAGCCGTATGAGTTCCTGGCCTCGATCCCGGGCAAAACGGAAGGAAGGGACTCGAAAGTGCCTAGCACACGGAAATTATCGCCCTTGTGTCCATAAGCCTCGCACAGAAGCCTGGCATCGTCAGGGGTGAGGGTGAGGTTGAGGTCGGCATTGGCCACGGCCTCGGCTTCGTAGCGCCTGCACCAGAAAAGGGTGGGAAATCTGAGAGGGCCTGAGACATTGTCCCTGAAATACTCGTATTGGTAGTTGTGATGTATGACTATGGTTTTGAGCCCCTTGCGCTTTGCAAGAGCTATGAGGCGGTATGATACCAGACTGGTGTCGAAGACCACGGTATCGTATTTTCCGCTTAGTATCATAGCCGGGGCCATGTCGAAGTAACGGTGTACCTTACCTTTAAGCAAGTGAATGAGTTTCAATACCTTGCTCTTGTCGTAAGCCACGGGGCACAAATCTGTTCCCGCTTTCAGGCCTTCAAAAAGATTCTGACCCTCCTTTACAGGATAAAGCAGGGTCATACACTCCGACAACTCGGCAAAGGCATTGATATAGGCTCTGGAGGCGAAGGCTCCCCCTCCGGGGGTGCTGAGGTAGTGGTGTGTTATGAAAAGAGTCTTCATTACTGTCCGGATTTATTGTCATCCGCTGGAATCCTGACAAGGCAGTAGCGCTTTTTGCTGTTGTTATACATTAGAACATATGCCAGGGCATAGAATATAAGATGGCCTGCTTCAGCGTAGTAGCCTAGTGTGAAACTTGAGAAGAACAGGTACACAGACAGCTCCTTTGTCAGCAGGCTGGCAGAGTGTCCCCACAAACCGTGACAGATCACCATATAGAAAGCTATGATGGGTATGATGCCGAACTGGTTCCAGAAACCTATATAACCCATATCACTGTTGTATATTCCATCTGTCATAAGGTCTTGCATCAGGCTTGTGGCATTGGCGCTGAGATAGCCGTTTCCTAAAAGATAGGTAAGCCATGATGGATTTGCCATAGGGGAAAAGAAATAGACCAGGGCCTTGTTGCGGTTGTAGTCTGCGTCTCCCAGCTGCTGGGCTGTTTCGTCCATAAGTTCCAGCCATACGTCCAGGGTCCTTAAAAAGAACATTAATCCGAGCAGGGTGAGGAACACCATAAACACATATTTGAAACGGGATTTTGAGAATAGGAAGGAGAATCCCGTTACCAGTACGAAACACATTATGGAAGTACGGTTCCTTGTGACAAAGATGAAGAAGAAGCAGAACAGCACCGCGACAATGTATTTGGGGTCATAAGTCTTGTGAAACTGCTCCAAGGCTATTACGAAAGGTATTGCCGCCACCGTGATTCCCGGCACTGTGTAATCTTCTATTATAGTGTTTTGTATGCTGTATATCACCGGGAACAGGCTTGGAATCATGGAATGGAGTATGGTGACTATGAGCATCATAGCCGTAAAGATAAGGGTAGAGACAAAGAGCTGGCGTTTACTCGGAGCCAGTCTGAGAAGTATGGGTATGGCCACCCACATAAACTGGGAACGACAGGTAATCAGAGACTGCAGCGGAGACTGTTCGTGAAAAATTTTGGCAGGTATGGCTGAAATTGCAATGCCGGCGATTATCAGCCAGAAAGGCAGCATCTTCTTCCCGAAAAGAGCAGGCATTTTCTTATTGGGGAAGAGAATGAAACTTAGCAGCAGATATGCAAAAGACAGGACAAGGAACACATCAGGAGACAGCAATCCGAATGGCAGGATGTTCCATATTCCCACCACCAGAATCATCAGTCCCAGCAGATACAATACCATGATTCTGCTTATTCGTGATGCTTATCCCCGTAGGCATAGCTGCCATATCGGCCGTAATAAGAAGCCGAGTTCTCCACTCCATTGAATACGTAACAGAGGTTTTTGAGACGTTTGGTCTCATAATACTTCTGGAGAGTCATCACGTCTTTGCGTTCCATCAGGCCGGCACGTATCACAAACATAGTGCGGTCCACACAATCATTGATAATCTGCGTGTCTGCAACTATATCCACAGGAGGACAGTCGAGTATAATGAGGTCGTATTGCTTCTTGAGCTGGGCTATAAGCGAAGGGAATTTGCCAGAACCCAGCAGCTCAGAAGGATTTGGAGGCACACTGCCCACAGGGAGCATATACAGATTATCGAAACCTTCTACACTGATTATGGCATCCTGCACAGAGCTCAGATTACCGGCCAGATAATCACTTATTCCTTTCTTTGGTTTATTTGCATATTCCGAAAGCGAAGAACGGCGCAGGTCACAGTCTATAGTCAGAACCTTATTACCCTTGATTGCCATTGCGGCGGCAGTGTTCATAGAAATGAAGGTCTTGCCTGAGCCTGGGTTGAATGAAGTGACGCTTATCACCGGACACTCTATGCCTTTGTGCATAAATTCCAGGTTGGTGCGCAAAACACGGAAAGCCTCGTTGATGACTGTTCGTTCGCCATGTTTGACCAATATTGAAGGCTTAGGCTGTTCGCTTTTGCGGCCCAGGGCTTTGCTCAGTGATTTATGCCTGTGGTCCTGAGGTATCTCGCCAAGGCTTGGAAGGGTGAGATTCTGAAGATCATTCCTGTCATGCACGTTATTATCCAGCAATTCAATGATATAGAGCACGAAAAGCGGAATCAGAAGACCCAGGAGGAATGCAATGGCAAGCAGCTGGGCCTTTTTAGGCTTTGCAGGACGGGCAATGCCCATAGGTGGGGTTATGACACGGGTATTGTAGGCTGTGAATGCCTGGCTGAGTTCGTTCTCCTCACGCTTCTGGAGCAGGTAAAGATAGAGCTGTTCTTTGACTTTCTGCTGACGTCCCATGCCGAGAAGCTGCTTGGTCTTGGTTGGCATCTCAGACATGCGTCCGTCATTGGCACGCTCCATCTGCATCAGGTTGTCCAACTGGGCATTGATGGCCCCTATCTGGTTCTCGAAGGTAGCGAGTATAGATTCACGCGTGGTTTCCAGGCTGGCTGTGAGGTTCTTGACTATAGGAGATTCGTCGCTGGAGTTGGAACGTATATTGTTTCTGGTCAAGAGGGTTTTGTTGTATTCTCCAATCTGGCTGGAAAGTGCGGAGGCAGCGAATGTAGGAGACATAGGGATGAGAGTCTCAGTGCCCGGATTGTCTATGATGAAGTTCCTTATATATTTATAGAGTGAGAGCTGGTTGGTAAGCTCCTGATGCATCATGTCCACTTCTTTGATTTGGGACATATAGAGTTGGGACATGGAATTCATATCCGCAACCAGATTGCTGCTCTTGAAATCGGAAATGGCGTCATCCACCTGGCCCAGTTCCTTCTCCAATGACAAAAGCCTGTCATCTATGAAGCGTGAGGTGCTTATGGCCATCTTGTTCTTATCCTCTACCCAGTTTTCGTTGTATATGTTTATCAGGGTATTAAGCAGGTCATCAGCCCTCTGAACCGAGTGGTCTGACAGGGCGAGGGTCAGAACATCAGCCCTGTTCTTCATATCCACGGGTTTAACTTTCAGGCTGGCGCAAAACTTGGCGGTTGCTCCGTCCAGTGAATATTTTCTCACTATCACAGTATTCTTCCACTCTCCGCCGAAATACTCCCTGGCTTTCACCACCACAGCTCCTATGCTGGTGTTCAGGGTGTCGCCAAGAGCTATGACGCAATCCGCAAGCTTTATCTTATCTTTCTTTATGGTATAGGTAAACTTGCTGATTTTCACGGAGTTGGGCATTTGTCCCGGGTTTGTGGGGAGCTTGTCCCATATAGGAGTGACCCTGAAGCTCAGATTAAGGTTGGAGGGCAGGCCGAGGAACTCGACTTCCACAGGGACCTGGGTTGCATATATTACATTGTCACGGAAGAGGTCATCGCTGAAATAATCCGTGGTGAGGTTCAGCCTTTTCACTGCCTCCTGCATAAGAGCTGGTGACTCGAATGCAATCACCTCGTTCACCACCTTCGAACTCATAGCAGAGCCCCCGCTGAAGCTGAGCACGGACTCCAGGTCACTGGTTGCCATACGCCTCGTGGCCGCCTCCTTTATCAGGACCGAAGCCCTGCGTATATATGTAGGACGGGTGGTTACAATATAGGCAGAGGCCAGGACCAGGCACACAAATACACTGGCAGCTATCCAATACCATTTCTTGATACAGCGCTGAAAAAAGTGGGAGAAATTGAAAACTGTTCCTCCCATATCATCCTTTTCTTCTATTGAGACCAACTGCAGATTGTTCGTATCCATCGTTTTTGTATTTTCAAAATTTCCGTAAAGATACGAAAAATGTGTATTAAGCCAAAAATTCCCTGGCAGCCTGCAGGGCCTGTTCTATGTCGGCAATGATATCCTTAGGGTCCTCGAGGCCTATGCTCAGGCGCATAAGATCAGGGTCCACGCCTGCTTCGGCAAGCTGCTTCTCGTTGAGCTGGCGATGGGTGTGTGATGCCGGATGCAGTATGCAGCTGTGGCAGTCGTCCACGTGGGTTTCTATGGTAATGAGCTTGAGCGAATCCATGAACTTGTTGGCAAAGTCGCGGCCGCCCTCCAGGGCCAGAGCCATTACGCCTGAACATCCGCCCGGCATATATTCGGCTGCCAGTGTATGGTAGCTATCATTCTCAAGACCAGGATAATGTATCCATTTGAGCTCAGGCACGCTCTGGAGATATTTCGCCACCTCCAATGCGCTGTTGTTGATGAATTTCATGCGCACGTTGAGAGTCTGTATTCCCAGACCCAGGTAAAAGGCGTTCTGTGGGGCCTGTATGGCTCCGAGGTCACGCATGAGCACAACAGTGGCCTTTGTGATGTAAGCCGCCTTTCCGAAAGCTTTGGTGAACACAAGTCCGTGATAGGTAGGGTCAGGGCTTGTGAGGCCCGGGAACTTGGAAGCATGTGCATCCCAGTCGAAGTTTCCGCTGTCTATTATGGCTCCTCCCACAGTGGTGCCGTGGCCGTCAAGATATTTGGTGGTGGAATGGGTCACTATGTCGGCGCCGAACTCGAATGGACGGCAGTTGATAGGAGTAGGGAAAGTGTTGTCTACAATGAGCGGAACCCCGTGTTCGTGAGCAATGCGGGCCATGCGCCTTATGTCCAGCACCTGTACTCCCGGATTTGTGAGAGTCTCGCCGAAAAGGAGCTTGGTGTTGGGGCGGAAGGCTGCATGCAGCTCTTCGTCAGAGGCATTCTGGTCCACGAAAGTCACTTCAATGCCCATTTTGGCAAAAGATGCAGCGAAGAGGTTGAAGGTGCCTCCATATATTGCGGCTGTGGAAATCATATGGTCCCCTGCCTGGCAAATGTTGTGGCAGGCAAAGAGATTGGCAGCCTGGCCTGATGAGGTAAGCATGCCGGCTACTCCGCCCTCAAGAGCCGTGAGCCTCGCAGCCACCATATCGTTTGTGGGATTCTGCAGACGGGTGTAGAAATATCCTGAATCTTCGAGGTCGAAGAGGCGCCCCATGGCGTCAGACGAATCGTATTTGAAGGTAGTGCTCTGTATGAGAGGCATCTGGCGCGGTTCGCCGTTGCCCGGAGTGTAGCCTGCATGTATGCAGAGTGTGCCAAGTTCTGGTTTCTTCATATGTTTTGCCTATATTATTTTCGGACGGCAAATATAGTCAATTTAGCATTTGATTGCTATATTTGCACGTTATTTTTGATGCTGTAAATATATTTAAGTTTCGCATTTAGCGAAACTACCATATTTAGAGACCTTTAGGTCGTAGGTAAGTCCCTTCCCCGGGGGAAGGGATTTAGGGATAGGTCCTCGTAGAAAGGAATGTGCGGTGGGAAGAAGTTTCGCAAGCGGCACAACACTCAGGATCATAATAAGTTATAACTTGCGAAACTTGAGTAAAGATATGATAGCTGTATTTGATTCAGGAATAGGCGGGCTTAGCGTGCTTCGCGAACTTCTGGCCCTGCTGCCGCATGAGCATTACCTGTACTATGCGGATACAGCCTGGTGTCCTTACGGTGAAAAGCCTCGCGAAGTCATCAAAGACAGGGCAAGACATATCACTTCCCTGCTTCTGGAACAGGGGGCAGATATAATAGTGGTTGCGTGCAACACGGCCACTGCCGCCGCCATTTCCACCCTGAGGGAAGAATTCCCAGGCACAGCCTTCGTAGGAATAGAACCCGCCGTGAAACCCGCGGCACTGGCCTCGAAGAGCGCAGTCATTGGAGTGCTTGCCACAGCAGGCACGCTACACGGAGGTAATTATCTGGATTTGAGAGACAAGTACTGCGACAAGGTGAAGATAGTGGAGCACGTGGGCAAGGGCTTCGTGGAACTTGTGGAAAAGGGCATGCTCAGCGGGCCTGTTGCAGAAGCTACGGTGCGAGAATCCTTGCATCCTCTGCTTGAGGCAGGGGCTGACACCCTGGTGTTGGGATGCACCCATTACCCCTTCCTCAGCGATACGATAAGGGCCATAGCAGGCCCTGAGGTCCGAATCATCAACCCGGCCCCGGCGGTTGCACGTCAAGTCCTCAGACTATATAAGCCTCACGAGGACGGCAACTGTGATTCCAAACCCTGCGTGAAGCTTATGACTTCAGGCGATATCTCTGCCCTGGAGAGCATGTACCGCAAACTTATAGGCTGACTTAAACTTATAGGCTGATTTGTAATTCTGCCAGCTCTTGCCTGAGGACATCCACGCCACGGAATTGTATAGCATTGATTCCCACAGCCCTGGCTCCTTCCACATTGGCCATGTTGTCGTCTATGAAAAGACACTCCGAAGCTTCAAGGCTGTAACGTTCCAGCAGTATTCTGTAAATCCTGGCGTCGGGTTTGACAACCCCTTCCTCACCGCTTACAACCATACCTTCCATAAGCTTGAGCACAGGATAGTCATTGCGTACCATTGCGAAAGTCTCTGCGCTCCAGTTGGTAAGACCATATATATGGTAGGACTTGGACTTGAGTTCCTCCACCAGCTCCTGCATGCCCGGAATCTGGCCTCCCATCATTTTTGGAAACTCTCCATAATACATTCGTATTTCCTTCTCCCACTCAGGGAAGCGGGCCACGAGCTCTGCTGTTCCCTGGGCAAGAGGAAGTCCTGCGTCATGCTGGACATTCCATTTGTAGGTAGCCACGTTCTGAAGGAACCATTCGGCCTTCTCGGCACTGCCGAAATAGGGATCATACAGATGATGCGGATTCCAGTCAAGGAGTACCGCACCATAATCGAATATTATGTTCTTGATCATAACTTTAAGGAGCTATTTTGCAATTGCTACGCTGCGTATCTCCCTGATGACTGTAATCTTGACCTGACCCGGATAAGTCATCTCGTCCTGAATCTGCTTGGCTATGCGTGCGCTCATCTTCTCTACGTCTGAGTCGCTCACCTGGTCAGCGCCCACGATTACCCTGAGCTCGCGGCCTGCCTGTATTGCATAGGCCTTGGTAACTCCCTTATAAGATGACGCTATGTTCTCCATATCCTTGAGACGCTTGATATAGCTCTCGATAACCTCGCGGCGTGCGCCTGGACGCGCTCCTGAAATCGCATCGGCCACCATCACAATCGGAGCTATGGTTGTGGTCATCTCCACCTCTTCGTGGTGGGCGCCTATGGCATTGCATACATCAGGCTTCTCTTTGTATTTCTCGGCCAACTTCATGCCCAGGAGTGCATGTGGCAGCTCAGGATCCTCTTCACTGACCTTGCCTATATCGTGGAGCAGACCGGCCCTCTTGGCAAGCTTGACGTTCAAGCCCAGTTCAGCGGCCATGATGGCGGAAATGTTGGCAACCTCGCGGCTGTGCTTGAGCAGGTTCTGACCATATGAAGAACGGTACTTCATGCGGCCTATCATCCTGGTAAGCTCAGGAGAGAGACCATGTATGCCCAGGTCTATGCAGGTGCGCTTGCCTGTCTCCATAATTTCCTCTTCGAGCTGCTTGGACACCTTGGCCACAACCTCTTCGATGCGTGCAGGGTGTATGCGTCCGTCAACAACCAGCTGGTGCAGGGCAAGGCGGGCAACTTCGCGGCGTACAGGGTCGAAGCCCGAAATGAGTATGGCATCTGGGGTATCGTCCACAACTATTTCCACACCTGTGGCTGACTCCAGCGCACGTATGTTGCGGCCCTCACGGCCTATGATGCGGCCTTTGACCTCGTCGTTCTCAATGTGGAACACAGATACGGCATTCTCAATGGCCGTTTCTGTGGCTGTTCTCTGTATTGTGTTGATTACTATACGTTTGGCTTCTTTCGAGGCGGTGAGGCGGGCCTCATCCATCACGTCGTTGATATAGCTCTGGGCCTCGGTGCGGGCCTCGTCCTTCATGCTCTGGACCAGCTGCTCCTTGGCCTGTGCTGCGGTCATGCCGGCAATTGCCTCTATCTGTGAAATGGCCTCGGCACGCAGGTGGTCGCACTCGGCCTCCTTGACCTTTACGAGCTCCAGCTGGGCGTTGAGGGATTCCTTCAGCCTCTCGGCTTCCTTGTTTTTGCGTCCCAGCTCAGAATTCTGCTGGTTTACGGCATTCTCTTTCTGGCGTATGCGGTTCTCTGCATCACGTATGGCGTTGTTCTTTTCGTTCACGAAACGCTCATGCTCGGATTTCAGCTGGAGGAATTTTTCCTTGGCCTGGAATATCTTGTCCCTCTTGATCTTGTCCGCTTCGGCCTCGGCCTGCCTGATAATCTCTTCCTTGCGTCCCTTCAGCAGGTATTTGCGTATTGCGAGAAGGACCGCCACTGTGACAACTACGCTAACGAGAGCGACTATCACACACAATAAAACAGTGTTCATCTTCTTTGTTTAATGTTTATTGATATGGAAAAGAGGCATAGAAAAAAAGCCGTCAGTTTGTCCGGGAAATCTTAATAAAATAAGATTCAGGCTCCGGTAACATTCAAACTTCCTCCGTCCCGGTCCCTCCATGAAGGAGGTACACTTAAAGAATCCCGCTGATGCGGTCACATAGGCCTGTCATCCTGCACCGAGTCACCCCTTTCAAAAAATACTCAAGTGATTTCGGCAAATGATATCTGACGGCTATTCTATAGAATCAACGTATTTCTCCAGGGTATGCGACAATTCGCCGAGCTGCCGCTCCATCTGCTCCACCCTGCCTTTCAGCCTTATGCACTGGATTTCCGCGTTCAAGGCAACAATAGTCGCTATGTCAAGCTGGGATATTCCCTTATACTCTCTCAAAAAAGAATTTATGACACTATCCACATTGTCGGCGGCAGTCCTTATTGTCCCTTCGTCTTCCTGAGACACCACCTGATTGTACACCCTGCCTGCAATTTTTATATTGATCTTATGTTGTTCCATATCATGAAAGCAGGGCAAGGGCATCGTCAATTTCCTTTATAAGGGCATCCACCTGGGCCTTGGCGCTTGTATAATTTTCCGGGGTTGGAGGCAGAAACACAGTCCTTTGCTGGAGTATGCTGATATTCTCTTCCAATCTGTTAATTTTTACTTTGGCCTTATCAAGCCTCTTA
Source organism: uncultured Bacteroidales bacterium (assembly GCA_945982095.1). Taxonomy (GTDB): domain Bacteria; phylum Bacteroidota; class Bacteroidia; order Bacteroidales; family UBA932; genus Cryptobacteroides. Next base: position 1,338 of record CAMFRR010000010.1, on the reverse strand, counting down.
CGGCAATCCTCCAGTTCTTTTTCCAGCAAGTCGGCACGCTTTTTCTGGCCCTCGTATGCGGCAATCAGGCGTCCGATATTGTTCTGAAGCGAAGAAAGCATAAATCAGCTTGATAAATACTGACAACAAATATAGGAAATTTTTATTATCTTTGGAAAAAATAAACGCAATTATGGACGTAAATACTTATTTGGAGAGAATACAGAGCGCCGTGACCTACATACAGGGCATGGATCCGAGAAGGCCTGAAACGGCTATAATTCTGGGCAGCGGCCTAGGCAAACTTGCCGACAAAATCGAGAACAGCACAGTCATCCCATACAGCACAATTCCCGGCTTTCCCGTGTCTACGGCCATAGGCCATAAAGGAAATCTGATAATAGGAGAACTGGGCGGCAAAACCGTCATTGCCATGCAGGGCCGTTTCCATTATTATGAAGGCTATGACATGTGGACAGTAACCATGCCTGAGAGGGTATTCAGCAAGATGGGAATCAAATATCTCTTCGTTTCAAATGCAGCCGGAGGCCTCAACGAGTCATATTCCATAGGAGACCTCATGCTCATTTGCGACCACCTGAATTTTGCTCCGAGCCCGCTCATCGGACCTAACCTTGAAGAGTTCGGCCCCCGCTTCCCTGACATGGGACATTGTTACGACCCGGCCCTTACCAGGCTCGCAGAGGAATGCGGCAAGGATCTAGGCATAGCCCTGCAGAAGGGCGTATATACCATAGTCACAGGCCCTACCTACGAAACGCCTGCCGAATGCACAGCATATCGCCGTCTGGGAGGTGACGCCATTGGAATGAGCACAGTGCCTGAGGTTATCGTAGCCCGTCACTGCGGCATCAAGTGTATGGGTGTCAGCATTATCACAGATGAAGCTTTCGGTACCAGAAAAGAGGGAGAGGTAATTGACGGAGCTGAGATAGTGAAGATTGCCGATGCTGCCGCCGACCGCATGACCACTCTCTTCACCGAGGTAATACGCCGTATGTAGACATAACAAGGATAAGCGAATAATTATGAAATTGCTGAGATACCTCTATTTCGGGCTTCTGAGCGTCAGTTGCTGCCGCTATCCGGAAGAAATACACCATATTATAATAAATGACCTGGACATTGCATATGCAGTGAGGGGCCCGGAGAACGGCAAGCCTGTTGTGCTTGTACATGGCAACGGAGGCTCGCACAAGAGCATGCTTACCCAGGCCAAAAAGCTGGCCAAGGCAGGTTACCGTGTGTATAGCCCGGATTCCAGAGGTCACGGACTCAGCCAGGGCCCCCGCTTCCCTGACATGGGACATTGTTACGACCCGGCCCTTACCAGGCTCG
>CAMFRR010000009.1 GCA_945982095.1 uncultured Bacteroidales bacterium | reverse complement strand
TAGAACAAAAAAAAGAAGGTGACCTTCAAGTCTTACGACTTTTTAGTCGCCCTCGGAACAATACCTACTAACTATTAACAGTATCGTCTATTTATAGCTCAGGACTTTAAGCTGGATGTTATCTATATACATCCTGCGCTGCTTATTGCTGTTGCCAGAATCGTCAGGATCACGGTATGAGCCTATACCAATGGACTCGCCATTCTTTACAGTCACAACCTTAGTGTAACGCACCCACTTGTAATCGCTGTCAGATTCTGCAGGCAGACGGAACTTGTGTACCTGAGTCTCTGAAGGAGTACCAATCTCGTGATTGATGTATTTGCTCTCATCCTGTCGTGCAGAATTGTTGTAAACCTGTACAATGCAGGTGGCAGGATCATACTTGTATGGATAAGAAGTACCTGAAGTAGGATCCATATATGGAGCTGCATCAAAGGAAACCTCAATCTCAGCCTCGCCGGCAAGGCAGTTGATAGTAGGGGTCACAATCTGTGCACATTTGCTTGATGCACCAATCTTTACAAGGCCTGCGGCCATACAGAGAGCACCTTCCTTTCCATCCTCCATTACGGCACCCCAGTCTTTCTGACGGGTATTAGGGACGTGCCATTTGAAGGTGTTCATCATACCTGAGTGTTTCTCAGGGCCATAGTATGCGATAACACCGCCACTTGTACCTATAGGGTCTTCACCGAGAGCCTTGTAGTATTTGGCCTCAGTAGCTGTACCTGTAGCCTTAAGGCTCCAGCCAGGAAGACCGAGCACGCACTCGCCGCCGAATGGCCATTCACCGAAGTCCTCATAGAGGATGACTTCGCCGGCCTTGGCCTGTGAAGCAGGCAAAGTAACCACAGGATTCTTCTCAGTATGGATCTTCTTTACTGTCTTGATGCCGTAATCAGTTGCAGTCAATTGAATCCAATAGTCTTTGTCAGGGTCGAGACCTGAAACCACGAACTGAGGATACTGCTGGTAAGGCACAACTCGATTACTTGAGAAGTGAGTGAAGTTCTTAGAGAAGATATGTGCAGAATGCAGGTCTGTGCATGCCTCATCCTTATAGGTTGCAAGCCTGTATGCAAGATCCACGTCACGGGTAAAGTCAGACCACTGGTTTGCCGTCCAGCGTATACCATACTGTGTGGCATTGAGAAGCACTGTTTCAATCTCCAGCTGAGGGATGGTAACACCCTCAGTAGCAGCGAGCTTGCTCACAACTTCAGAGTTAAACTCTGGCTGACCATAGCTTATTGCCTGTATCTCAAAGAAATATATACCGGCAGGGAGGTTCTTGAAGGTATATGAGTTGCTTGTAGCCTCAACAGTGTTCCTGAACTCAGGGGTGAGCAGAGGAGAAATGGTCACTGAATAAGCGTCAGCATCCTGTACTTCAGGCCATGTGGCAACAATCGAAGTCGTGGTGCTTGCAGAGAAATCCACGCTCTCGATGTCGACTGCAGGAAGCTGCTCTTTGAGCTTGTTCACTGTAGTGGTAACGAGAATGTTGTCGATATTGAACCTGGTCTTCGACAGATCCGGAGAATCCTTGGCAGTGATGGTAATACGTGTGCCTGAAGTGGCATTTTCGATGCGCACTGTCTTGGTTTGCCATTTACGGTCAGCAGCCTTGGTCTGTGCCGGGAAGTTGTCGGCATTGAATTCGCCGCCTATCACTTTCTCATCACCGTTGGTGAGAATCTTTATAGTGCCTGTGGTGTTGTCGAAACGCATAAGGTCGATTGAGAGGGTAACGGTTGAAGGGCCCTGGAGGCTTGAAAGGGCAGGAAGAGTGAGGCTGCCGTAATCGCTGCCTGTACCCATCTTGAGATAGCCCGGATGCTCATAACATTTGCGGCCTTCGCATCCGTCCAGACCACGGTCTTTCCTGTAATCCACAATCCTGTGTGCTGACCAATCGGCATTTGAATCACCGAAAGCATCATAGACGCCATCCTTATCAAGTCCGTTCATCTCAGTGTACTCTGAAGGATCGGCATACCATCTGTAAGTCTGGGCACCGTTCACGCCTATGCCCGGAGCATTGTTTGGATAGTCACCGCCAAAGATCATCTTGTCGAAGTTCATCATGAGCACGATCTCCGGAGCAAGAACGTTGGCCTTGAGAGTCTTCTCCTGCACGAGAGTTCCGTTTGCGAACACTTTTACAGGTATGGTTATTTCTCCAAAGATTGTGGCGTTGCCTGTTATGCTTACTGAAACTGAGTTGTCACCTTCCTGCGGTACCTCGAATTCGGTTTCATGTTTGATGGAAAGACCAGGGTCGCCTTCAATGGAAGCCTGTATCTTAAGCTTCTCGCCACCAGCCGCCTTTGAATATTTCACCACTACGGAAGCAGATGCGCCCTGTCCTTTGGTAAGGGTGCCGCTGAATTCAGGCTCTTTTACAATGAATACGCCCTCAGCCTGAGTAACTTCCACGGTTGCATCCTGGGTTCCGTCGGCAGAAAGCACATGCACGATGCCTTTACGAGATTTGCCGTTATTGCGGCTTGCTGTGATTGTAAGCTGCTGAAACTCTTTACCGTCACCAACAGCAGGATTGGCCTGGTCAGGAGTAACCTTGAGCCAATCAACTTCAGAACTTGCGTACCACTGTCCGTTGTAACGGATATTCACAGTGGCTGTCGCATCCTGATTATAGGCAATGTTGATAACATCCGTATCCCTCCTGAGGTTGCTGTTCACCATCTCCTTTACGCAGGCTGACAATGAAAGCACCATGCAGAAGACAACGGCTGCCAGTGCATTGATTCTATTCTTGATGTACATACGTCATTTGAATTAAGTTGTAACTTGGCGCACAACCCGTATACGTATGGGGCATCAGTATTTGAGGTTCACATCACAAAGAAAGAAAAAATTCTCTTATTCGCAATGAAACAAAACGAAAATTTAACAAAAAGATAAGAAAATTGTTAAAAGAATATGAAAGATGTTCCGTAATTCAAATTTTTATCTATATTTGCTCTCAGAAAATAGTTTTGCTCAACCGTTTCATTTGGGGTATGCTTCAGTGGGGTTCACAAAAACAGCAAGAGCTGTTCCACTCAGATTACTAACAAAAAGAAACGAAATGAAAACTAACGAAACTAAAACAAGACTCCGCATCGGCAAATCCGCATGGGGTGGTTTTTGTGTTGCATTGTTTCTGTTCGCAGCCATGCCATCGGCTTTTGCCCAGAACGGCATAATCTCCGGTAAGGTTCTCGACTCCTCCGGTGAGCCTCTGATAGGCGCATATGTCTGCATCCCAGGTACAAAGGTAGGTGCCATCACTGACATTGACGGCAAATACCACATTGCAGCCCCTAAAGGCAGCAAACTCGAATTCTCGTTTATAGGTTGCAAAGCCCAGACCGTCACTGTGGGCGATGCTGATGTAGTGAACATTACACTTGATCCGGACAACACTTCCCTCGAAGAGTCCGTAGTTGTAGGTTATGGTGTACAGAAACGCCGCGACATCGTGGGTGCCGTAGAGGTACTCAAGACCGATGAGATTGCGGAGAGGACAGGTTCGCAGATGAACATGTCACGTGCCCTGCAGGGCAACGTACCGGGCCTCACCCTCACATTCACCGACGGTAAGCCTACCCGTGGCGCGACAGTGCGCATTCGTGGTAATGTCACTTCCATAGGTTCAGGCGGTTCGGCCCTCGTCCTCATTGACGGTGTCGAAGGCGACATGAACATGGTGAACCCTGAGGATATAGAGTCTGTAACCGTATTGAAAGACGCATCTTCTACAGCCGTTTACGGTGCCCGCGGTACATTCGGCGTAATTCTCCTCACCACCAAGAACCCACAGAAAGGCAAAACCAAAATCACATACAACGGTACTGTAAACCTTGCACAGAGGACTGTTAAGCCTCAGTTCGTGACCGATGGGCTCCAGTGGACCAACGACTTCCTTGAGACCTACGTCAACTCCCGCAACGTTATTCCTAACACCATCAACAACGTATTCAAATACAATCAGGCCTGGCATGACGAGCTTGAGCGCCGTCACGAGGATCCAAGCCTCGACGTTGTGAGAATCAACTCAAACGGAGATTACGAGTACTTCGGCAACACAGACTGGTACAGCCTCTTCTATAAAGACTGGTACCTCAGCCACCAGCACAACCTCAGTGTTCAGGGCGGCAATGACATTGCATCGTACTATGTTTCAGGCCGTGTATTCGACCAGGACGGTATATATAAGGTAGGTAATGACAAATTCCAGTCTTACAACATCACAGCCAAAGGTAATGTGAACATTCGTCCTTGGTTCAGGGTTGAGAACAAGACAGAGTTCAGCTACTCATATTCTCACCAGCCTACACACCACACAGGCGTTTCCATCACCAACCAGAACCCTTACCGTATGTTCGCGCACCAGGGCTATCCTATGGCCATGCCATACAACCCTGACGGAACATATACAGAAGCCGGTGTATACACAGGCTACGCCAGCTTCGTTGAGGGCGACACCTGGAGAAAGGACAAGAAGCTCACCATTACCAACAAGACCACTGCCACTATCGACATAGTCAAGAACGTGCTCACCGCAAAAGCCAGCTTCGCATTCTACAACCAGGCTTGGACAATCAGGCGTTCAATCAACGCACACACCTTCTATAAGAGTCCAGGTGTTCCCGGCCAGCGTCCTGGCGGCTCAATGTACACCGAAACTGACAAGAACCGTCAGCGTATGACAGGTGACGCCACCCTCACTTATACCCCTCAGCTCGGTCCTGACCACCACCTCACAATCATGGGAGGTTGGAACATTGAGGACCTGCGCTATACGGACAAATACACTTCACGTCAGGGCATGATTGATGCCGACATGCCTAACTTCTCACTCGTTGACGGCGAGAACTTCGAGATTAAGGACAACGGTTCATACAACTCTGGTCTGGTGGGCGTATTCTACCGTATGTCATACAACTACAAAGGCAGATATCTCATCGAGCTCAGCGGACGTGGTGACGGCAACTCACGCTTCCCTGCAGGTCAGAAATGGGGTTACTTCCCTTCAGGATCCCTCGGATGGCGCATCAGCGAAGAGCCTTTCATGAAGAACGTCCAATGGCTGGACAACCTCAAGATTCGCCTTTCTGCCGGTACAGCAGGCAACGGTCTGATCAGCAATGCTTACGCATACATGTCTACCATGAGCCTCAGCAAAAGCTCAGTGCTTGACAATGGTGCCATCTTCAAATACACTTCTGCCCCTTCTCCTATTCCAAGCGGACTGACTTGGGAAAAAGCCACAACTTATGACATAGGTCTGGACTTCGAGGCCCTGAACGGCCGTCTGAATTTCGTGGCTGACCTGTACCGCAGGATGACTACAGATATGTATGTATCAGGTGACGAGCTGCCTGCAGTATTCGGCAACAGCGCACCTAAGGGCAACTTCGCCGACATGAAAACTGACGGCTGGGAGATCAGCCTCGGATGGCGCGACAGCCACAAGGTTGGCGGTAAGAACCTGAGCTACAACATCAAAGCTGCAGTTTGGGACAGCCGCAGCTTCATCACCAAATATACTTCAAAGACAGGAACACTCCCTACCAACTACTCAACCAACTATTATGAGGGTATGGAGCTCGGAGAGCTTTGGGGCTATGTATCAAGCGGACTGTACCAGACAGAGGAAGAGATTGCTGAACACGGTAAAGACTATTCTAAACTCAAATTCGAGAAATGGACAGGTCCTAAGCCTGGCGATATGAGGCTTGAAGACCTCAATGACGACGGCAAGATCAACAATGGTGACAACACCATAAACAACCACGGTGACCTCGTCAAGATAGGCAATACCAACCCACGTTATCTCTACAGCCTCAACCTCGGCATCAATTGGAACGGCATAGGCGTAAGCGCAATGTTCCAGGGAGTGGGCAAACGCGACTGGTATCCTGCCAAAGAGTCCAACCTCTTCTGGGGCAAATACGGACGTCCTTACTCTATCGACCTTCCTAACCATGCAGACAGGTGGAAAGAGAGCAATGACCCTGAAACCAACGCCAATGTATATTGGCCACGTCTGGTGGGCTATTCAGCTTCAAACAACAATGCTCTCTACTCAGTTCCTAACGACAGGTATCTCCAGAATGCAGCCTACATACGTCTGAAGAACCTCACAATAGACTACACCTTCCCTAAGAAGATTACAGATGCCATCAAACTTCAGGGCCTGAAGGTATATCTCAGCGGTGAGAACCTCTGGACATGGAGCCCTATTCAGAAATATGCCATTAACTTTGACCCTGAGAACATCTACGCAGGTGACACCGATTTCTCAAGCACCAAAGGCGGTGACGGTTCAGGTGACGGCGAGGGCTATCCTGTAGTCAGGACTTTCACATTCGGTTTGAGCATAACTTTCTAAAGATTGAATACGATGAAAAAATCAATATTACTGCTTGCCGGCGCACTCGTCCTTGCATCATGCTCTGACTTCCTTACCAGGACACCGGAAGCATCATTCAACTCAGAGACCTATTTCAGGAATGAGGGTTCGCTGAAAACCTACGCCAACGGCTTCATACAGAAATACACTCCGGGAGCCGTCGATTTCGTCACATCTGACGTCATTTCAGACATCACTGTGTCTCAGGCTTCAAGCACTTTCCTTACTGCCGACTGGGATGCCGACAAACAGGGCGGATGGTCCAGCAGCGATTGGAACATGCTTTATAACGTAAACTGGTTCCTTGCCAACTTCCGCAAGACTCCGGGCGTAAGCGAGGAAGTGCTGAACCACTACGAGGGTACTGCGCGCTTCTGGAGAGCTTATTTCTACTTCGAAAAAGTGAAGACTTTCGGCGACGTGCCTTGGTATGACCAGCCTATTGATGCTGATGACGAAGAAGCTCTGTACAAAGGCCGTGACAGCCGCGACCTTGTAATGAGCAAAGTGCTTGAGGACCTCAACTTCGCTTGTGAGCACCTTTATGGTACAGACGAGTGGTGCAAGGGTGCACAGATCAACAAATGGATTGCTCTTGCATTCAAATCAAAAGTCTGCCTTTACGAGGGTACTTTCAGGAAATATCACAGCGTAAACCCTTCTACCCAGCAGCCTTGGGAGGACAGCTCACTCCAGACTACCTTCCTTAACGAGTGTATCAAAGCCTGCGACGAGATTATCAAGAGCGGACGTTTCACTATCGTAACCGGCAATCCTAAGACTGCCTACCGCGACCTCTTCACAAAAGAGGCAGTGAACCGCAACGAAGTAATCTGGGCTCGCGAGTACAATGCAGGCCTGAACATAGGTCACGAGATTACCTGGCGTTTCGCTGTAGGTTCTTACGGTACCAACTACGGCGGTACACGTGATTTCATCAAGACCTTCCTCAACCTTGACGGCAGCCGCCATGATGAAGCTGTGGAAGATTTCGCAACCGAGATGACAGGCCGTGACTACCGTCTCACCCAGATATTCATGGGTCCTGATTACACCAAGACAGTAGGTTCGACTACAGGAGTGAAGACTGCTCCTAACTGCGCAGTTGCCCCAAGCGGCTTCCATATCTGCAAGTTCACTCTTGATGACACAGCATACGAATCAGCTGCCATCTCCAACAACTCCATTCCTCTTATCCGCTATGCTGAGGTTCTGCTCAACTACGCTGAGGCAAAATGGGAGATGGGCCAGTTCGGAGCAACAGAGTGGAATCTCACCATCAAACCTTTGCGTGAGCGTGCAGGCGTTGCAGGCGACATCCCTGCAAGTGCAGACCCATTCCTTGCCGACTATTATGGCTTCAACGACATGTTCGGTCTTGAGATACGCCGTGAGAGGGCAATTGAGCTTTATCTTGAGGGCAGCCGCGTGGACGATATCTACCGTTGGCACAAGGGCGAGCTCCTTACCAAAGAGTGGAAAGGAATTTACATCCCTGAGGTGAACACTCCATTTGACCTGAACAATGACGGCAAGCCTGATGTATGCTACTACACTGACAAGGCAGGCAGCGAGAGCGGCGTTACTTACGTGAAGCTCAACAACACCTGTCAGAGAGGCGCGGACGGCTATCTGGTTTGGAACATCGAGAGGAAGTGGAAAGAAAGGAACTATGTACGTCCTGTTCCACGCAAGGCTCTGGTTGTAAACCCTAACCTCGGCCAGAACAAACTTTGGGAAGAATAATTCAGAACAGCATAATGAAGAGAATAGAAAGATTTTCTTGTTACGCAATCCTGTGCGCATCTGTCCTGCTGGCTTCTTGCAAGAAGCCGGCAGGTCCGATGGGCCCGGACGACAAACCTAACACTGAGGATATCCAAGTCCAGCTTGAGGCCGGAAAAGACTGGTGCGGAGTTGTGGTAGACAGTGAAGGCAATGGAATAGCCGGAGTTGTTGTCAGCGATGGCTACAATTGCACCAAGACTGACAGCAAAGGCATTTATCAGCTCAAAAAAGGAAGCGAGTATTCGGCAGTCATCAACATTTCGGTTCCTGCAGAATACCGCATACCTGCCCAAAAAGGCAGTCCGAGATTCTGGCATGTGATAAGCAGCAAGCAGAGCCGCTATGACTTTACACTTGAGAAACTGCCTGCTCCTGAAAATGACTTCTACCTCTTCGGTCTTGCTGACCCTCAGTGTCAAAACAACGACAGGCATATCAGCCGATTCAAAGAGGAAACCATCCCCGACCTGAAGGCTTACTCTGCACAATTTGCTGCCAAAGCCCCTGTGTACGGAATCACCTTGGGCGATATTGGATACAACACAGGCTCGACAGAGCACAACAGGGCAAAGGCCTTGTTGAAAAACATGAGAGATGCCATGGCTGAGCCAAAGTCAGGAATGCTGGTGATGCAGACCATAGGCAACCACGACCACGACCTGATCAGCAACAGCGGCTACTCCGAAGAGAAGGATATAGAAATGGAGAAGTATTTCAACCTCATCTTCGGACCTGTGAACTATTCCTTCAACAGAGGACAGGCTCACATCGTGTCTATGGATGACATCCAGGCCACAAACCCTGAAAGCTACAAGGCAGGTTTCAGGGACGACCAGCTGGAATGGCTCAAGCAGGACCTTTCTTACGTTGACAAGGACAAACTTGTGATACTGTGCGTACACATCCCTCTTTGTGACAATTCCACAAAGCAGAATGTGGCTGCAGTTTTGAATCTGCTCAAGGAATTCAGCAGCGCACACATCTTATCAGGTCATACACATAAGAACACCAACACCCCATCTTCTTGCAGTTCAGGTATTTATGAGCACACTCAGGCAGCAGTATGCGGAGCCTGGTGGTGGTCGACAGTAAATACCGACGGTTCTCCAAACGGCTATGCCGTATACGAAATCAAGGGTAACAGGATAGAGTCTTGGAAATATAAAGGCGTTGACCTCGACGCAGACAAGCAGATCAGAATGTACCGCGGCTATACCGCGTTCATGGACGATAGCAGCAGTAAGTTCTATTTCCCTATGACTGACAGCAAAGACCTTTGGGCAAACATTTGGAACTGGGATGACAAGTGGACTGTCGATGTGTATGAAGACGGTGTGAAGACAGGCAGCATGACACGTCATTATGACAGCAAGAAATCTCATGATGCGTGGGCTGTGGCTTATCATATAGGAATAGTCGGCAGGGGCAGTAACTATGATGCGACCAATGTCAAACATCTGTTGCATTACGAGCTGCGCAATCCTGACTGCAAGAACGTAGAGATACGCGCCAAGGACCGTTTCGGCAACGAATATGTCCAAAGCACAGTAACAGACGGATCACGTAAATATTGGCCAATGGCTCCGGGCGACAATTATTAAAGAGCCAATTACAGAAAAAAGTATTGTAAATTTGAGTTTTGCAAATGCGAAACTTGAGCTATTGTTAAAACATGAAAAGAATAATAACATTGCTGAGCCTTGTTTTCCTTGTCTTGGGCATAGCCGGGGCAAGGGACAAGGACAGCTATGTAAAAATCACAGCCGGACCTTACGTAACCAACGTCACAGGCACATCCTTCACAGTGATTTTCACCACAAACATGGATGCTGTGGGCTGGGTGGAAATTGCACCTGATGACGATACCCATTTCTACAACGTGGAACGTGAGACCTGGTACGACAAGAGGGGTCTGGGACGCAAACCCATAGGAAAGACCCACAAAATAACAGTGAGTGGACTGGAACCCGGAACCACCTACCGTTACCGCGCAATGACCAAGGGAGTCCTGGAGCAGGAGCACCGCAAGAGCATTGTGTACACAGAAGGTTACGGCACGGATTTGAAGAAGCATCCATGCAAGGTGACAACACGCAAGGAAAACTACGACAAGCTGTGTTTTTCTATGGTGAACGACGTTCACAGCGCCGACTCCGTATTCCGCAAATTGTACGCAGACGCCAGAAACAAATATGACTTCGTCTGCTTCAACGGTGACATGCTCTCTTCTGTCGACAGCGAAGCCATGATAATGTCAGACTACATGAAGTCTGCCGCAAAACTGTTTGCTGACAGAACGCCTATACATTATGTTCGCGGAAACCACGAGTACAGGGGCAATGATGCGCTCAAACTGTACGACTACATAGACACGCCGGGAGGAAAGACATATTACTCATTCACATACGGAGACTTTTTCTTCCTGTTCCTGGACGGAGGCGAGGACAAATGCATGTCCGATGTACGCAATCTGGACATAATGATAACAGAGGACTATGTGAAAGAAGAAGCGGAGTGGCTGCAGCAGCAGATACAGAGCCCTGAATTCAAGAATGCGGCAGTACGTATCGCTTTCTGCCACATGCCTCCGCAACCGAAAGGATGGTACGGCAATGCAACTGTACACAAATATCTTGCTCAGCCTTTGGACAAGGCTGGACTGGACCTTATGCTCTGCGGACACATACACAAGTTCAAACAATTCAAAGATGAAGACACGGGGGTAAGCTTCCCTGTCGTGTGCAACGCCAATCTGGAAAGGATGGATGTCACTGTCACGAAAAATGAAATCCGTCTCGAGGTATTCAACCCGGACGGATCCAAAATCAGGAATTTGGCATTTCCTGTAAAGCGACAGTAAACTGTTGTCAGGCGGCGATGATTATCGTAACACCCATGTCCTCTATCTGAGACTTCATCTGCTCGGATATTCCGGAATCGGTGATGATAATGTCGAAATCTTCGATATTGCCGATTTTTCCGAAGCCCCTGCGGCCGAATTTTGAGGAATCCGCAAGGATAATGGTCTGAGCACAAGATTTCATCATGGTTGTGGTGAGTCGGGCCTCTTCCAAAGTTGAACAGGTGATGCCTGTTTCGAGGTTGATGCCGTCACAACCGATAAAAAGTTTGGAGCAGCTTACGTTTGCGAGGCCTTCCTCAGCATACTTGCCCCTTACCGACAAAGAGTTCTTATACAT
>CAMFRR010000008.1 GCA_945982095.1 uncultured Bacteroidales bacterium | reverse complement strand
GTTCGGCATCAACCTTCCCTCCGGTCAAAGAGGGCGGGTGATACGCTATAGCCTCCGCTTGGCCGGCGATCCCCGGTATATCAGCCTGCAATCTCTTCTGCGCACCGGCAATGTGGTGAACACCGATTTTGCCTATAGGGAGCTTCCGGAAGAACTGGACATTTTCAACTTTAGCGCTTTTGTCGGCTCGGGAGTGGACTTCTTTGCCTGTGTCACCAACACACGCAGCGGCAAAGCCGAATACCTGAAGGTCTCTGACGCAAGAACTCAGATTGATATAATAAGGGCTTCAGCGTCCCTGCCATTCCTTTCCAGAAAGGTTGTGATTGACGGCGAGCCATATCTGGACGGCGGCATTACCGACAATATCCCCTTGGATAAATGCATAGCAGAAGGTTGCGACAGGATAGTAGTAGTGCTGACACGCCCGAAAGGGTTTATTATGTCTGAGAATCTGTATCTTCTCAGCAAACTTCTGTATCCGCACGACAAGAATCTACAGCAGGCCTTCAAACACCGTAATGAACGTTACAACGAAAGGCTGAAGCAGATTGAGCGTCTGGAGGAGGAAGGGAGAATCTTCGTAATACGGCCTTCTGAAGCCGTCGCAGTGTCGCGGCTTGAGCAGAATCCGGAGAAAATACAAGCGGCTTATGACCTGGGCTGCCGGGATGCGCTGGCTCTTTGGCCATCATTGAGGAATTACCTCCAGTCACAAGGGAATAGATAACCCTCAAAGGATTGAGCTACAATTGGGTACGTCAAAATAATCGTAACTTGAGCTAGAATTAACGCTATGAGAATTGTAATTCAGAGAGTAAAGGAAGCATCTGTCACGATTGAGGGCAAATGCTGGGCTCAAATTGGCCCTGGTCTATTCATACTTGTTGGTGTGGAAAACAGAGATAAGGAAGAAGATGCCGAGTGGCTTGCAGCAAAGACAGCAGGACTGAGGATATTCAATGACGAGAATGGGGTCATGAATCGTAGTGTTGTTGAAAACAAGGGGCAAATTCTTGCTGTCTCACAGTTCACGCTCACGGCATCTACCAGGAAAGGCAATCGTCCTTCATATATACGTGCAGCTGGCCACGATCTGGCTGTACCTCTATATGACAGATACTGTGAACTCTTGGCAGAAAAAGCCGATAGAGAAGTCTTAAAAGGGGTTTTCGGTGCGGACATGCAGTGTGCTCTTGTCAATGACGGTCCCGTAACAATAATAATTGACTCACGGATAAAGGAATAAGTTTACTGCTTTAAGCGTTGATGCTATCCCCTCATGTCATCTCGACTAAGCGCAGCTCCCCTCATGTCATCTCGACTAAGCGCAGCGCGCGGAGAGATCTGCTCACAGTCCTGGGCGATGTTTTTGCCTGTTTTACCCTGACGGTGGTCAGATTTCTCGACTTCGCCCTTCGGGCTTCGCTCGAAATGACAAATACCATGCTCCGCTGGCAGTGACAATGGGCATGCCCACTCAAAATGACAATGTTTTATCCCTTTCAACATGCCGATTGAGAGGCCCGGCAGACCGTTGATGTAACGGCCAGGCTTCGTGCAATTCATCGCGCGGATGCCATCTTTATAAGTGCCTGAGTATCAATGACCACTTCAAAAATTACCCGCGCGATGGCATCAAAAAGACCTCATCGCGCGGGTCTCAAAATAGTCAACGCGCTGATTATCAATCATATAATATTTTACAAATCCGCGCGATGATTGCTTGGGAAACAAAAATGTTACATAAGCGGATCTAATAGTCAGATTTCTTGACTCCGCCCTTCGGGCTTCGCTCGAAATGACAGGAGAAGTCTTCGCTCGAAATGACAGGATGCATGCCCCACTGGCATTGACAATAGGAACGTTGCGCTCGAAATGACAAGTATTTAATATCAATAGGGAAGTGAATGATTATACATATTCCCAATATAGTCCGCCGCTCTTTTGTATCTGTATTGTTTCACCGTTGGTCAGGACAAAGTATACGAACTTGTCATCTTGACGTACTTCTGTGAACATTGAGTCTCCACTGCCGCCTTCCCCTATTACTTTACCGAGTTTTGTCCAGGTCTTACCGTCGTCATAACTGATCCACCAGTAGTCTTCTTCAATTTTCAATTTGGGAATCATGGCCTCGGCAGAAACCTTTTTACCGTCTGCATTCAATAGCCAATCATCGTCTATGGTCCAATACCAGATACCGTCATCATCTTGTTTTACGCCTATGATAGGTGTATGGCCATCTTCACCATTCTTACCATTGTAGATTGTGATAGGATCACCGTGCATAAACGTTATCACATATCCAATGGTTACGCCATTTTCTGAAACAGGAATCACATCCTTAATCCAGTTGTTGTTCTGCAGAGAGGATACAAGAACTTGTAAGGAATTGATTGTTGTGTTGAACTGATTGCAGAGAGATTCCAGTCTGGCAATTCTAGCTTCGTGGTCATCAAGTTTTTCCCATATACGTTTATGACACGAAGAAAACATTAATAGCATTGACGCCATCAATGTTATAAGATAGAATTTTGTTTTTATTGTTGTACCCATTGCTGCCTGGTAAAAGTTCAGGCAAATTTATAAATTTCCCCTGAGACCGCAATGATTATTTTTCTTTCATGGTTTTACCTGTAAGTTACTTTCCGTTGAAAAGCGGCTGTCTCCTTTATGACGTGGGTCAATGACAGCTCAGGTGTGCAGATTTCTCGACTTCGCTCGAAATGACAGGGGCTCCATTTGAAAGGCAGATTTCGCTACCTTTTCAGGGCCTCGACGGCGAGGGCGAGGAGAAGGAGGCAGAAGATGAAGGTGCAGATGCGTCCGCATATGTCTCCGTATTCCACGAAGAAGGTAATGTCGTCGCGAAGCGGTATCGAGGATTTGAAACTTGTCAGCTCGTTGTATCGTGTGGCATCCTGTACTTGGCCGCATGGAGTTATGACGGCGCTTATGCCCGTATTGGCGCAGCGGGCTATGGCGCGGCGGGTTTCAATGGCCCGCAATGATGCGTAGCTCAGGTGCTGGCGATAGCCGGGAGTGTCTCCCCACCACGCGTCATTGGTGATGATGGCCATGGCCCTGGCACCTTTGCGTATGTATGAGGTGTAATATTCGCCATATATGGATTCGTAGCATATCGCACAACCCAAAGGCAGCTCTCCGACGTGCAGGAGGCTCACTTCGCCCTGACCCGTGTTCCTTCCCATCACCCCTCCAATGAGGTCGTCGATTTTGCCGAAGAATGCTGGATAGGGAGTTTTTTCCACAGCCACCACAAGTTTGTTCTTATGGAAATGTTCCTCTTTCCCCTGAGCGTTGAGGGTAAAGGCTGTGTTGTGGGTTTCGTACCAATAACCCTTACCGAAGGGCCTCGCCGTGTATGTAGGGGCATGGGCGGATGCAACGACATCATAGGTCGAAGCACCGAAAAGCATGGTCGCCCAAGGATAATCCTGGAGAAAGTCAATGTATCTCTTGACGCTATTGTTCTGCAGGACCGAATGCATCTCTATCATGTTGGTGAAGGTCTCAGGAGCAATGAGCAGCACAGGGGCGGAATTGCCTTCGGCTTTGAAAGAATCCATCAAAGGCTTGGCGTTGGTCAGGAAAATCGAGTCCTGCTGCTCCTGGCTGAGGGCGTCGAATTTGTGATAAGGGTCTATGTTGGGCTGAACTATGGCAACTTGCAGGTTGTCGCCCTTGTTTATGGCCTTCTCCTGTTCCTTATAGTCCTTCAGAATCAGGGCAGATGCAGGCAGGGGGAGCAGCAGTACAAGTGCATATCCCGTCACTGCGGCAAACTTTGCCTTTGAATTCCAAAGGAAGAAGGAGTTGTCCCCTATGCTGAGCATAAGGCCGAAAAGGCCCAGGTTCGAGGCCCATATCCACAGCGAACCGCCCAGTGTACCCGTGTATTCATACCATTGAACGGCCCAGGTGCTGCGGGCAAAACTGTTGCCCAGCACAAGCCAGGGCCACGAAATCTCCGCATCGAAATAGAAGCGTTCCCACGCAATCCACATTGCGGCGAGGAACACGTAGGGCAGCATCTTCTTGAGGCGCTTGAAACTCAGGTGGAAGAGTCCGAAAATGAGCGACATCTGGAAGGCGTTGGCAAGTACGGCGAATATTCCGCCCCCAACGGTGGCATTGCACACCCAAAAGGTCGTGAAGGCGTTCCACATCACGAAGGCGGCATAGTGGTACATCCAGAAATGACGTATATTCTCTTGCCTGGCTATGTGTTCCATGCAAAGCAGGGGCACAAAGGCAAAAAGGGCTATCAGGCCGCAGTTGGGAAGCAGATAGGGTATGGACATCATGATGGCGAACATCAGCGCCAGGCCCCACAATATGTGTTTTGTCTTTTTCATCAGCATCCAGATTTTCAGAAGCAGCCAAATTTACAGCATTTTCACCAATTTCCAAAACCACCCCGACCCGGCGCGCCTGAGCTGGAAAAGAAAGTAGCCTGCAGAAGTGAAGCGCCCTCGCCAGTGGTCCCCTCCCCAAAATGACAAGAACACTTGTTCTGCCACAAGGACAAAACAAGTGTTCCTGAAATTGCTTTTCAAGCGGAGCCTGACGCTTTAGCGTGCTGCGCCGTATGAGCTTATGTTAGCAACATTGCTGTTTTTTGTGAATACTCCGTTTGTGAAGTCGTAGTTTGAGTACGCCGGAACATTCTTAGGGTAGCTTGTTTTTATACCAGTACCCTTAAAGCTGTCTTTGATGCCATGCTGATCAACCACGTCACCCTCGCCCTCATAGAAGTAGCCGGCGGTTCCTTCGTAAGTTGCAGGATAAGCAGAAGCGTCTGAGCTGCCCCTGTACATAGTCCTGTAATTCTGGTTGATAATGGTCTTGTACTCACCGAGCTCCAGAATATTCTTTATGACAGTCAGCGAATTGGTCAGATTCTTTGCTGTAGCATAACCACTGTTAGAATCGAGATATGTGTTGATGAAGCTGTTGTTGCATATGCTGAGGTCAGAAAGATTTGCATCCTTACCCTCGAACACATGGAACTGTTTCTGTGCGCTTTCAGAGTAGAAAATGTTGTCTATGAATTCAGCCGTTGATACAGGAGCTTCTGTGCCTGCAAGCAGGGCAATGCGCTGGTTGTTGTTGCGTACCTTGACATCGCAGCTATGCATCTTGAGCTCGCCGAAGGTGCGGCCTGCAGCATTATGGACGAATGTCTTGCCTGCTCCTGTAGGGAGAGTTATCTTACAAGCTTCAAAGTACAGACCTGTTCCATTGTCAGTAGCATTAATGTTGTTCACAATCATATCATTGTCGAACTCGGCAATTGTGATGCCCTTCATGGCTATGGTTGCGTTTTTGCCGAATCGAACTTGAGCAGCCCATGAAAGATCTGCATTGCTTTCTCCGTTCGCGATTACGATGAGCTTGCTGAAGCCGTTGGTCTTGGTAATCTTGGTACCGGTCACGCCCTCATTTATGAAGAATACACCGTCTGTGCTAATCTCATAATTGTTGGCACTGATTTCTGTAGCCGTGCCGTAGGTCTTCTTCGTGATCTCTTTACCTGCCACGCTTATGACCTTGCCGTTGTTGTAGTCTTCCATAGGAGTAGTCACAACCTTGGTGAACTGTGTGTAGTCCAGTGTTCCGAGATTCTTGACCTTGTTGCTCTTGCCCGGATATTTTCCGTCAGCACCTTTGTCGTAAAGGGCTTTCTCGCTCGTGGCTACATAGGTTGAACCGTCTTTGAGAGTGAAGGTGAATTCCACTCCGGCATCACAGTTATTGTTGCGGAAGATGATGTAGTAGTCAGTGCCGGCCTTGAATCCGTCAGCAGGAGCATTGAGAGTAATGATTGAAGATGAAGTGGAAATTCCGCTTGCATATGCGTGTGCGGTAAGATTAGTTGTTGCCAATACGCCTTTTCCTGCCATGTTCAGCTCTTTCTTGCCCTGGTTGTGGTCGTCATAACTTTTCCAGTCATAGCCTTTGAATACCACCTGTGCCACATCGGCTGCCTTAGGGCCGAGCTGGAATTTGATGGCGGTGATGAGAGGCTTGAAGCTGAAGTGGTCACCTTCGGCTTTGGCAGATGCCACGTATGCTTTAGGATCGAAAGATCCGTGCACGGCGGTCTGCTCTGAAGGAATTGTCACGATGAGCTTGCCGTCTGCGGTCCAGGCATTTGAAGGATCCATTGATGCGGCAGGGTAAATACCATAATATTCGCTTGCATCAGCCTGGGTATAGCCGGTAATGTCTGCGCAGTTACCTTTAATATTTGTAACATTGAATGCCTTTGCTATCTTCTTTGTTACGACCATCACCTGGTCGCCCTCTTCCCATTTGAGGGCAAAACCCTTTGAGAATGCAACCTTGCTCTCCTCTGCGGATTCTTCAGTTCCGGTGTAGAATGTTTTCTGTACGAGATTGATATCCTGTCCGTCTGGGAGGAATTCATTCTCCTTGTTGCATGCGAGTGCCATCAGACCGAGGGCAGCTACGTAAATCAAATTACTTTTTTTCATGTTTCTGTCCTTGATCTTTATTCCCATACTCCATAATAATCGTCTGCAGGATCCATCTCCTGGAGACTTGCGCTCAGGATGTCCTGCTCATCGCATAAAGTATCCATTTCCATGAATGGAGCGATGTACTCTGTTTTGTTCTTAATGATTGTCATATGATTTGATTTTGGTTATTTGATGGGATTTTCACCTTTTTCTATGCGTCCTTTGCGAATGAGAGCCTCGAGGAAGTAGTAGTCCGCATAGTTGAGAGGCACGTCAATGTTGTGGGCTGCCGGGTTGGTCCTGATGTTGATGATGGAGTGAGGCAGACTTCCAACTGAATGTTTGAGAATGAAGCCACCGTTCTCGCCGAGCTCAGCCCTGTACGGAGCCTTAGACAGAGACTCAATCATCTTGTCGGCCTTGGTCTTGTAAAGCTCGTCCTTGGTGTACCAGTAAAGCTCATATAGAGCGGATGCTATGATTGCGGCTGATGATACGTCGCGTATCTCCGTATATGGCTTCATGGCGTCCTTGTCGTCGAAAAGGGCCACCATTTCGGCTTCGTCATTTGCAAATTCAACAACGTCGAAATCCCAAAGAGGCACCATGTCTTCCGGCATATGGTCTTCTTCAACAAGAAGATAATTTGCCACATCCTTTGCCCTCTGGAGGTATTTCTCGTCTTTTGTGAAACGATAGGCCACTGTGAAACCGTATATGCTCCAGCCCTGGCCGCGGGCCCAGCGTGATTCGTCAGCAATGCCCTGAGCTGTGCATTTGTGTCTTATCTCGCCTGTTTCGTCGTCATAATCTACTACGTGGTAGGTGCTGAAGTCGTCACGATAGTGGTTCTCAAGTGTCTTGTCGGCATGGCTTACCGCAATGTTCTTATAGCTGTCGTCGCCTGTCATTTCGCTCACTTTGAACAACAGCTCGAGGTTCATCATATTGTCTATGATGACAGGGCATTTCCATCCGCGCTCAGACTGCCATCCATTGTTGATTACATTCCAGGACTGCAGAATGCCGGCAGCAGGGCGGAATCGGGTTGAGAGAGACTGGGCTGTGTTTACGAGCACAGTGTCGTATCCCGGTATGTTTTTCAGCCTCATTCCGTTTCCGTAGCTGTCATATACCATGAAGCCCACGTCGTGATGCCATTTCAGGAATTGAATGTCGTGAAGAAGCTCGGTGTGCTGCTGAGCCTTCTGTGCATAGAACTCTTTTCCTGTGAGTTCGTACATGTACCATAATGTGCCTGCAAAGAATCCGCTTACCCAGTCGTCAACAGGAACGAATTCGATCTCGCCATTTTTGAATGTGGAAGGGATGCGGAGATTGCCGTCTTCCTCGCTGGCGGCTATCAGATATGAAAGCTGTTTCTCAGCGAAATCTACGTTCTCCTGAATGATGTTGTCCTGTTTCTTACATTGTACAAAAAGCAATGGAATCAGCAGCAGAGGGATGAGTTTGAGTTTCATGATAGATAACTGATATTTTCGTTGAATAGTTTTTATAAAAATCAAATATATTGAAAAAAATTCATATATTCGTTCAAAACAAGTATAAGAAAGTGAAAAAGCTCTTATTCTCTTTAATCACACTCTTGATTTCAGCCGTTACTGCTTCTGCGGCAATAGTTGCACAACATAATTTTGAAGGAACTCTTCCAAAATTCATCCGTGTAAACGGCAGGGGAGAGATAAGCCTGTCCGCGGAAAAATTCAAGGACGGCAACTCTTCGGTCCGTTTCAGTTGGTCCGGACCTGCCCAGCTCATTTTCAGCAATAGCGCTGATATCGAGGCCTCTATGAAAGTGAAAGATGCGGGCATCGTTTTGTGGATATACAACAGTTCTCCATTTGATGATGACCTTCTTTTCCGTTTTCACGATTCGAACGGGGGAGTGATATGCGCCCAGCGCTTCCACATGAATTTCAAGGGATGGCGTGCAATGTGGGTGAGATATGAGGATATGCTGATGCCGGATGGCAGGCATTGGGGCGAATTGCCTGAAGAGGAAAGGGCCGAGGTCAAAGCCTCGAGAATGACGGTGGCGGTGCCTGTGGCGGTCACACAGGGTACCATATATTTAGATAGGCTCTCGTTCATGACCCGTCCTTTGATAGACCAGATTGCCGCCGATATGCAGATACCGGACAATAACTGGAAATACAGCTCACGCGTGTGGCAGTGGGGCCGCCTGTGGGAATGGGAACAGTATCCTGTTCCCGAGCTCAAGGATATTACAAAGGAACAGGCAAACATGCTGCGTAGCATAGAGCAACGAATGGATATATGGGCTGCTACGGGAAATCCTGGCTCGCAAT
Source organism: uncultured Bacteroidales bacterium (assembly GCA_945982095.1). Classification (GTDB taxonomy): domain Bacteria; phylum Bacteroidota; class Bacteroidia; order Bacteroidales; family UBA932; genus Cryptobacteroides. The sequence goes on along the minus strand of CAMFRR010000008.1, from coordinate 2,810 downwards.
ACACTCAGAGCACGCTTATGCCACGCTGTGAGGAGGCCTGGAACACTTATGGAATAAAAAGGCTTCCTGATGGCAGCATAACAGGCCGGCCTCTGCTTTACGATGACGAGTTCAGCTCCGCAGACGGTGACCTGCGCATACGTTATATACAGGATCTCGTGTATTGGTATGCCCTTGATTATCTCTATACTGGCAACTGTTCCAACGTCAGCAGGGTAATTGACGCAATGGATCATGCCATAGACCAGGGTTTTGCCTATGGCAGCGGCTGGGGTACAAACAAGCATTATGGATATCAGATGCGCAACCTGTACAAGGGAATATGGATTCTGCGCAAGGAATTGGCGAAGGCGGGCAAGCTGGAAGAGTACAACAAGGTGCTGCTGTACTGGAGCGGCATTCAGGAGGCACGCAAGCCTTATGCTCTGCACCGCAACGACATACTTGACACCTGGAACACTCTTCTTAATCCCAAGGTGGTGTCTGTGATGCTGCAGGAGGATGATAGGGCAAAGTATGCATATATGAAACTTCTGGGAGCATGGCTTTCGGATTCGATGCTATGCAGCGACGGAACTATAGGAGGCACCAAGCCTGACGGTACTTCCTTCCATCATGGCGGTCATTATCCTTCGTATTCTGTGGGAGCATTTGCTGCAGTGGGAGATTTCTGCTTCTTTACACGTGACACGGACTTTGCTCCGGCTCAGGAAGGCCGCAAGGCTCTCAAGAAATGTATGTTGGCAATGCAGGATTACAGCAATGTGAGGGATTGGGGTATAGCTGTCTGCGGACGTCATCCTCTCGACGGTTCCATCCCTGATCCTGATGTGCAGGCTTTTGCAAGACTTGCTGTGCTGGGCGATCTTACAGGCGGAGGAAAGGCTGTGGATCCTGAACTTGCCGGAGCGTATATTGCCCTGGGAGGCAGCGACAAGGCTTATCTTTCCGAATTCAAGAAGGCCGGTGTGCAGGCTGCCAAGCCGGCAGAAGGCTTCCGCGTATATAATTATGGCGGATTCGGAATCCATCGCCGTGATGGCTGGATGCTTTCGCTCAAGGGCTTCAATTCGGATGTGTGGTCTTCGGAAATATATGCCAAGGAAAACCGTTACGGCCGTTATCTCAGCCACGGCACTGCCCAACTCTTCACTGCCCCTTCCCGCAAGGAAAGCGGTTATGTACGTGAGGGATGGGATTGGAATCGTTTCCCTGGAGCTACCTCAATACACCTTCCTTTCGATATGCTGGACAGCCCTCTTCCGGGTACTCTGATGGAACGCAACTCTTCGCGTTTCCCAGGTGTTTCATCTCTTGAAGGTCAGAACGGATGTCTGGCATTCACTTATGTGGAGGGAGGCAGGAAGAATTTCTGTAAGGGAGCCACCGCTACAAAGAGCGTGTTCTGTTTTGACAACCGCATAGTGCATATAGGAACAGGAATCAGCAATGATTCTTCATATCCTACCGAGACCACCCTTTACCAGCTTGCCCTGGTGGAGAAAGACGAGGAAGTGGACGTGAACGATTTCTACAGTTCAGCCTTCCCATTGAGCCATTGTGTTACCGAACATGGTCAGGTGGTGCTCACCGATACCAAGAAAAATTTCTATATAATCAAAGACGGCGCGGGGCTGAATGTCGTGAAACAGCTCCAGAAGACTCCTTCCGATGAAAGGAAAAATGATGGAGAGGGCAATTTCATTACAGCTTACATTAATCATGGCGTAGCACCGAAAGAGGCCCATTATGAGTATATGATGCTTGTCCAGCCTTCTGCAAAACAGGTGAAGGAGAGCTCCAAGAAGCTGCCATACAACGTGTTACAGGCAGACAACAATGCCCATGTCGTTAAAGATATACCTACAGGCATCACAGCATACATCGTTTACTCTGCTTTCTCTGGCTCCGCTGCTACCCTTGTGGCAAGTGCAGACGCTGAGACAATAGTGATGGAGAGGAAGCTTGCGGATGGCAGCGTGGTGATGAGCATATGCACTCCTGATCTGGGCATAACAGAAAAGGCATATACTACGCCTCAGGCCAGTCAGCCTCTTCTGCGCAGCGTGGTTCTGAACGGTTCATATAAGCTGCTTGAACCTTGCGATGCTGTGACACTGAGCCAGGAAGGAAGCGGCACCAGGATTATTGCCACTTGCCAGCATGGACGTCCGGTAGAATTCAAAATCATTAATCTCTAACCATAATCATTATGACAAAACTAACCAAACTATTGACCGTCCTGGCCGCTTTGCTGCTCTCGGTGAATCTGTTCGCCCAGGGTTTCAAGGTTACAGGTCAGGTTGTGGATGAGGCGGGCATTTCTCTCATCGCTGTGGCTGTGTTCGAGGATGGTAACACCGCTTCTGCAGCCATGACTGATTTTGACGGCAACTTTGTCGTCAATGCATCATCATCCAAAGCTGTTCTCACTTTCTCCTGCATGGGTTATGAAGAGCTCAAGGAGCCAGTTGGTGAGCGCAGTACAATCAAGGTAGTGATGAAGGAGGAGAAACTTTCCATTGACGAGGCAGTGGTTGTGAGCGTGGGTTACGGTACTGTAGCCAAACGTGACCTCACCGGATCAGTGAGCAAGGTGGATATGGACGAACTCCTCAAAGCTCCTGTCACCAATTTCGACCAGGCTCTTACTGGTAAGGTGGCCGGCGTTGTGGTAACTACTTCCGATGGTGCGGTCGGCACTGATGCCACTATCACCATCCGAGGCAACAACTCCCTCACCCAGAGCAGCGCCCCTCTTTATGTCTGTCTCTTATACACATCTGACGCTGCCGACGACTCCTTACGTG
>CAMFRR010000007.1 GCA_945982095.1 uncultured Bacteroidales bacterium | reverse complement strand
GATAGGAGTCCGTCTCGTGGGCTCGGAGATGTGTATAAGAGACAGCAGGGATATAGCGCAGATCTCGTGGGAAGCTATCTCAAGGGCCTTGGGGTTACCGACATGCTGGTGGATGTGGGCGGCGAGATATATTGCTGCGGATTGAATCCGGCGGGGAAAGGCTGGAGCATAGGCATTGATGCTCCTGTGGATGGCAATATGAATCCGGGGGAGAAGCTTCAGGGCATTTTCAGCATTGAGCCGGGACGCAGCTGTGGGGTGGTGACTTCGGGGAATTACCGCAAATTCTATATTCGTGACGGAGTGAAATATTCACATACCGTGGATCCTCGCAAGGCTGCTCCTGTGAAGCATAATCTTTTGAGTGCCACCATATTGGCTCCCACTTCGGCCTTGGCTGACGCTTTGGCGACCTATTGCATGGTTGTGGGTTTGGAAGAGGCTTCGGAGTTCATATGCAGTCGCTCCGATTTGGAAGGCTGTCTTATAAGCGCAGACAGTCTCTGGACTTCTCCGGGCTTCGTATTGGCTCCCGCGAAGTAAAGATTGATTGCGGTTCTGAGCTTTGCGGCACTTGAGCTAAAGCACAATATTGTCGAGCGGAACTTTAGACCAGCTGAAAATTGGAATGATTTCCTCCAGGCTCATGTATGGGGGATTATCCATATCAATAATACGCTTCAAATCAGAAGCCTGCTTCGAATCACGACCATGTCCCGAATCATTGCCCTGCCTTATGTCAGAGCCTTGAATCAGTCCGCTTAGCTGTGCCAGCAGACCAAGCATCTGCCCGGGCGTATAGCGCTTACGCAACTCTCCCATATCCAATGATTTGTCACGTTTGCAAAGACGGCGTCCGTCATGGGCGCAGAGCAGGGGAAGGTGGGCAAATGCCGGAGCTTCAAAACCCAGAGTCTCATGTAGCCAGGCCTGTTGAGGCGCGCTTTGAAGCAGGTCGCAGCCCCGTACCACTTCTGTAACTCCCATTAGGGCGTCATCCACCACTACCGCAAGCTGATAAGCTGCAGTGCCGTCAGCACGTTTTATTATAAAGTCTCCGCAGTCTCTTGCAAGGTTCTCGGACACAGGGCCGTAATGCCTGTCCACGATTGTGATTTCCCTGTCCGGCACTATTATTCTGGTGGCAGCTTTGCGTGAGCAGTCCCTATATGAGCCGTCTGCCGCATAGAAACCCACGCCGTTCTCTCCGGGCACGAAGCCTTCGCGTGGCCTGCAGGTGCCTGCATACACCACACGTCCGTCACTCTGGTGGGGAGCACTTGAAGCCATGAGGTCAGCACGGCTGCACCAGCAGGGATATGTAAGACCCTGTTCTGCCAGCAGGCTGCAGTAATGCTCATATATCTCGCCCCTCTTGCTCTGGCAATATTCAGCGTGGTCAAGACCGCCTTCATCCCATTCCAGGCCCAGCCACAGCAGGTCTTCCTCCAATTGCCTGGCAAATTCAGTCCTGCTCCGTCCCTGGTCGAGATCTTCAATCCTCAACAGCCATTGACCTCCCTGACTCTTGGCAGAGAGGTATGACAGGAAAGCGCTCAGGATATTTCCAAGGTGCATCCTGCCTGTAGGAGAGGGAGCAAAGCGGCCTTTTACCATTATTCCCTCCTGCGCTTTAGGACATATGTTGCCAAAATGGCCGTCAATATGCCTGATTGCTTGGTGGGTCATGCTTATCTGCGGCGTTTTCTGGATTTTTTCTTTCCTGAGTTCATTATGAACATTGCTACAAAAGCTATGACTGCCAGACCTATGAAAACGTAGGTGAATACTCCGGCATTGTCTCCCTTGACGCGGGACCACATCTTGAGCAGTTCTTCTGTCCTTTCACCACTGTCGTGCTCCATGCCGCAATGGGCAATTGTAAAGGCGTCAGGGTAATATACAGGATTGACGCATACGGCAGTATCTTTCTCGGAGAAGAAATAGCTTGCGTCCAGAGGCTCGAAACTGTCCTTGTCTTCCATAGCCTCAAGAATCTCAGGGCCTCCTATGGCGCTCACATAGCCTATTTCCTCCATATTGCGTATGGCGTTCTGTGGCATGCAGAGGAAATTGATGAAGTATCTTGCGGCCTTCACGTTCTTGGCATATTTAGGAATGACCCAGCCGTCAAACCACACTATGCTGCCTTCCTCAGGCACTTCATACCCCAGGTCCACTCCCACTTCAGCGGCTTCTTCTATTGCCCAGGCGGCGTCACCGCTCCAAGAGAGGTTTATCCAGGCCTTCTCCTTGGTCATTTCCTCCTTTCCGAAGTCGGCTTCCCATCCCAACACATTGTCTTTCACCTGGTTGAGATAGTCTTCCACAAGGGCGATATATTCGTCAGAGGCATTGAAGCTTATGGTTTTGAGATCCAGCTCTCCGGAATCAATCTGGTCTTTGTGAAGAGCTATGATTAGAGCCGTATATACATCTCTGAAAGCATCTTTAATGAATATCTTGCCCTTGTATTTTGGATTCTTAAGAGTTTCCCAGGTCTTGGCCTCGGCCTGGCTGACATATGCCTTGTTGTAAAGCAGACCAGTGGTACCCCACATATAGCCCACAGAGTAATCGTTTGCGTTCTTTCCGTAAGCTTCAATTTCATTAAACTTCTCTATGATGTATGGGGCAACAAGTGAAGTATAGTCAGGAGTGTTGCCGAAGTCCCTGTCTATAGGCAGCAGCAGGTCCTGACGCATCATCCTTTCAATGATGTAATCCGAAGGACACACGAGATCAAAGTCTTCGTGGCCCAGCTCAATTTTAGAAAGCATGATTTCGTTCACGTCGAAAAGCTGGTAGATTATCTCCACCTGCTCGCCCGTTTGCTCGTAATACCAGTCTTTGAACTCTTCAAGCAGTTCTTCGTCTATATAGTCAGCCCAGTTGTAGATTTTCAGAATGTGCTCTCTGTCTGCGCCAAACGCAGCCACTGCGGCTCCCAACAGGAGTCCTGCAGTCAGCGAAAGGAGTCTTTTCATTTCTTGGTGTTTTTCATTGAACGTATATTGATGATTATCAGCAGTATGAGTACTGTGATGAATATCAGGGTCATTATAGGGCGTATCTCAGGGGTGAGGCCTCCCTTTCTCGCATCGGCATAGATGTATGTGGAGAGGGTTTCTATTCCGCCGTTGCCTTTTGTGAAGAGGGTCACGGCAAAATCATCTATTGATAGGGTGAAGGCCAGGATGAAGCCTGAGATTATGCCGGGCTTGATCTGAGGTATGATAATCTTTCGCATGGCCTGCGCGGGAGTTGCCCCCAGGTCCAGCGCCGCTTCATAGGTGTTCGCAGGTAGCTGCCTGAGTTTGGGCAGGATGCTCAGAATTACATATGGGGTGCAGAAAGATACGTGTGCAATGAGAATGGTGGTGTATCCCTGACTCACTCCCACGGCGATGAAGAGTATGAAAAGGGAAATACCCGTGATGATGTCGGGGTTGAGCATAGGGATGTCGTTGAGGAAGGTCATCACCTTGCGCTTGCGTCCGTAGAGATTGTGAATGCCTATGGCCGACACAGTTCCCAGCATGGTGGAGAGCAGGGCTGCCAGAATGCCTATGCTGAGGGTGTTCTGAATGGCCTTCATTAGTGAGCTGTTCAGGCCGCCTCCGAATACGTTCTTGTACAGCTCAAGGGAGAAGCCGGTCCAGTTGCCCAGCACCTTGGCCTCTGTAAATGAGTAGATTGCTATTATGATTATGGGTGCATATAGCATTGCAAGCAGCAACCATATGTAGCTTTGGGCGAGAAATTTTTTCATTATAGCAGTCCTCCGCTTTCATTTTCCCTTTCCCCTTCAGAAAAGAGAGTGGTTATTCCTATGATTACCAGCATTATAAGTGCTATGGCAGCTCCATAGTTCCACATGCCGTTGTTGATATTTTCCTGTATGGTGGTGCCAAGCAGTTTCACTTTGTTGAGCGTGAGAAGCTCAGAAATGGCGAAGGTGGATATTGTGGGCATGGACACCATCATTATTCCGCTCATGACTCCGCTCTTGGAAAGGGGCAGGGTTATCTTGGTGAAGACCTTGACCGGGCTGGCACCCAGGTCCTGAGCAGCTTCCACAAGAGATTTGTCCATCTTGTTCAGTGTGTTGTATATTGGATATATCATGAAAGGCAGGAAGTTGTACACCATACCGAAAATCAGCGCACCCTCTCCAAGCGGAAGCCTGAGAAAGTCGAAAAGGGCCACCGTGGCCAAGGTTCGTATGAGCATGTTTATCCACATGGGGAGTATGAACAGCATCACAGTCACTTTTGAGCGGTTGAGGCTGGAATTGCTGAGTATCCACGCCGCAGGGTAACCCAGCAGCAGGCAGAGCAGGGTGGTGATGATGGAGATTTCAATGGAATAGGCGAAGGTGTGCAGGTCTTCGGCTGTAGTGAAGAACCTGGTGAAGTTGGCCAGAGTGAAAGCTCCGCTGCTGTCCGTAAAGGCGTACACCGCTATCATCACCAGTGGCAGAGCCACGAACAGCAGCATGAATATCAGATATGGCAGAGCCCAGTATGAGCGCTTGAATGTTCTCATTTTATGCTATGATTCTGATATTTTCCTTCTTTATGCTAATTCCCACCAAATCGCCTTTGTCCCATATGTCATCGGTATCTACCAGAATGTGCTCCATACTGTCGAGACGCACTGTAAGGTGGTAGTGGTTGCCTTTATAAATTATGAAATAGACTTCTCCGCACAGGGTTCCGTCTTCCTGATTGTCCTGAAGTTCCATCTTGTCGAAGTCTATGGCTACGCGCACCTGGTCCCCGGTGCTATATTTTGCGTCAAGAGGGAGGCATTCGAAGCATTCTCCGAAAATTTCAAGATGATTGCTGTCAATGACCTTGGCTTCTGTTTCGTTGGTGGTGCAGAGCTTGTGCATAACCTGAATATCCTGAGGTTTGATGATGACTCCCACCTCAGATCCGGGCTCGAAATGGCTGTAATCCTGAATAAGCAACTCATAGCCGCCATCTACACTCACCATAATATCATAGAACACTCCTTTGAAAGTGCAGGACAGCACCTTGGCCGTAAACTGGGCCTTGCTGAGGTTGGACATGACATAAAGGTCTTCAGGGCGCAGCACCACATCCACCGGCTCATTCGGGGCGAAACCGCTGTCCACACATTCAAACTCATGTCCCAGGAAGCTGACCTTGCGGTCTTCTATCATGGTGCCATCCAGAATGTTGCTTTCTCCAATGAAGTCTGCGACGAATTCGTTTACAGGTTCGTTGTAAATGTCTGTAGGTGTGCCTATCTGCTGTATCACGCCATCATTGAACACCACAATGGTGTCCGAGAGGGCGAGGGCTTCCTCCTGGTCGTGGGTTACGAAAATGAAGGTAATGCCGAGTTTGCGGTGCATTTCCTTGAGCTCCTGCTGCATATCTTTACGCATCTTGGCGTCAAGTGCGCTGAGGGGCTCGTCCAGGAGCAGCACCTTAGGCTCATTGACCAGAGCCCTGGCAATTGCCACCCTCTGCTGCTGTCCGCCTGAAAGCGAGTCTATGTCACGGTCTTCATAGCCTGACATGCTGACCATTTTGAGCACCTTGCGTACTTTGGCGTCAATCTCGTCTTCAGGCAACTTGTTGAGTTTGAGCCCGAAAGCTATATTGTCATATACATCCAGATGCGGAAACAGGGCATAGCGCTGGAACACCGTGTTGAACGGACGCTTGTATGGCGGAATGTCCAGCATGTTCTTGCCGTCCATCACGATCTCGCCCTCGTCAGGGTTTAGGAAGCCTCCTATCATTCTCAGAAGGGTGGTCTTGCCGCAGCCTGATGGACCGAGGAAGGTGATGAACTCTCCACGGTTGATATAGAAATTTATATCCTTGAGCACCTGTTTGTCGCCGAAGCTTTTGCTCAGGTGGCGTATGTCTATGATGGCAGTTTCTTTTGGCATTTCGTTAAAGTATATGAATAGGAAGATTATATGTCAGGCCTATGGTTAAGCTGAGGGGAGCGAGGCCCTCGTTGAGCCATGGATTGCAGGCAATTGTGGCCATAAGGCGCAGGTCTGTGCACTCCCTGAGAGGGAAGTATGCAGCGCTCACGCCCCCGAAGAAGCAGTTTTCACCGGCGTAGTTCTGCAGTCCGAATTTGCCCAGAACTTCCCATTTTTCAGCCGGATCCACGTATTTCACAGTATAAAGGTTGTGGAACATGTTCTTTACACCATACATATATGGCAGCAGTTCTCCGAGTGAGGGTATTTGCTGTGATTCAAGCGCTCCCAAGTCGAAAGGGTTGTGTATGTTCATGAAATCCACCCCTACGCTGAGGCTTTCGTCCAGCAATTTGACTCTGACGCCGAGGGCGGCATTGATAAGGCCGTATATCTTGTCTGACCCGAACATGTCGTTCTGTTGCACGAAACCTACTGAGCTGCAAAGGTCGAAGAGATCTTGGTTTGCGGTATATTGAAAATAGTAGCTGCCGCAGCCTCTCATCCACGGGCGGGCCACAAATTCGAATTCTGTGGGATTTGCGAGAAAGTCCTTAAACTCTTTTTCTCCGATTTTCTTATAGGAATATGGGCTGGAAACGGCCTGCAGGCGGAAAGTGCTGTGCCCGCTGTCGCTGGTCCAGGCTACGCTTGCGCCCCACTGGTAGGCTGAGTTCTCATGCCAGAACGGGCTGCAGAGGTCATAGTCGCAATCCCAGTCCCAGTCGTCATATTCGAAGCCTCCAATGGCTATATAGTCTTTTCCCAGACGCAGGCTCCAGTTGTCGCTTATTGTCCATTCCAGAGTCAGACAATCCAGCCATGTGTCGCAATCGCTCTTCCAAGAATCTGTATAAAGGGCTGGGGTGGAGGCAAATGGATAGAGATGTTCCTCGTCGGAGGCGGCCCAATGATTGATTATGGACAGGGTCAGCTTGTCGGCGAATCCCAATTCAAAGTGGGTATATAACGAAGTGTTGGCCCAATTGAACGAGGCCTTCTTTTCTGCCGCCGGGGTAATTCTCGGGTTGGCGTCCACCCTTCCTATTACGTTAAGGTCGAGTGACACCTGTGAGTACAATGCAGGACATGCCAACAGAGTACAGATGATAGTGATCAGTTTTTTCATGGTTTTGGTTATGGTATTCAGGGTATTGCCCTTATCTGTCTTCAAAAGCCTTAACTATGCGCGAAACAAGAGGGTGGCGCACAATATCTTCGCTTCCGAACTTTATGTCTGAGACTCCTTCCACGTCTTCCAGAATCTTAATGCCGCGCTGAAGTCCGCTGTCCTCCTTCTTGGGGAGGTCTACCTGGCTGGGGTCACCGGTCACAATGAACTTGCTGCCTTGTCCCATACGGGTGAGGAACATCTTCAACTGTCCGAGATTGGTGTTCTGGGCTTCATCCAATATGGCCACGGCGCTGCTCAGAGTGCGGCCGCGCATATAGGCCAGAGGGGCAATCTGTATCACTCCTTCGGCAATGAAATCCTGAAGTTTCTTGGGTGGAATCATATCCTCCAGCGCATCGTACAGAGGCTGGAGATAGGGATCGAGCTTGTCTTTGAGGTCTCCGGGCAGAAAACCCAGGCGTTCACCGGCCTCTACAGCCGGACGGGTGAGGATTATGCGGCGTATCTCCCTGTTTTTCAGGGCTCTGACTGCAAGCGCTATGGCCATGTAAGTCTTGCCGCTGCCGGCCGGGCCCGTGGCGAATATAAGGTCGTTGTGGTTGTAGGCCTCCACCATGGCCTTCTGGGCCTTTCCGCGCGGGGCTATGGCTTTGCCGTCCACAGAATAAACGACCACTCCTGAAACCTTGCCGCTTTCCTGCACTTGTTTCTGCACCAAAATCTGATGCAGGTCCTCTGTGAAACGGTCTATGTCCTCCTTGTCTCCTTCCAGCTTTATTTCGTTGCCTCGGGCAACAACCTTCAGAGCCGGATAGTCCCCACAGACACGTATAAGATTGGCATTCTGCGGGCCTAATATTTCGAGGGTCTTGGATGGTTCCAGTGTAATCGTTTTCTTCATCACTTGTCAACAGTTTGTTTCGAAAGCCAAATGCGATAATAGTCAATGTTGAAGGCAGCCGCCTGTGAACGGTATCTTTCTATGTTGCTGCTGGAGAGCCAGGTAACGTAGCCTCCCGTGAGGCCGGCGTCATACAGTCCGCGTATTTCCTTCTCTATGTTGGCAGCGTCATAGTCTATGCCGTTGCGGTCCACGAATCGCAGTACGTGGTAGGCCTGCACCCAGGTTCGCACTATTGCCGGCGAAGGGGTCTCGGCCTGGCGTCCCATGGCCCTGGCACCCCAGGCTCTCATTATTTCGTAAGGGTGGTTCCAAGGCTTCTGTATTCCGTAATAGCCGTTGCTGAAATGGTCGGGATAAGGCATGCCGCTTATCACGTCGGCAACATTGCTTATGGCCGGCCAGTATTGGCCGTATGCTGTGGTGTATCCCGGATTGGCAGCCTCTCCGAATACGTCTATTGATACATAAGCGTGCAATTTGTGTATTTCATCTACTGCATAGGTCACGAAACGCTGTATTGCCTGCAGCTTGCTCTCTCCGTATTTGTTGCGCATTTCTATGCCGCTTTCAATTTTCATCATGCGGTCAGGGAAGCGAACATAGTCGAAATTGATTTCGTTGAAGCCGAATTTCTGTACGGCCTCCTTGGCAAGAGCCACGTTATATTCCCACACCTTGCGGCTGTAGGCGCTTGGCCAATGGGATTTGTTGTGGTACAACATCTCTCCTGTGGCTTTGTTCCACAAGGCGCAGTCCGGATTGTCCTTGGTGAAATGATAATCTTTGAATACAACAATGCGTCCCACAGCCCAAATTCCGTTCTCGTGGCATTTTCTTACCACTTCCTTGTACAGCTGTTCATTGTCGCGGGCCCGCGCATAGGCTGAAGGGGCATATTTTTTCATGGCGTCGGCCTTGAAGCCGGGGAAGCCGTCCTCCTTGATGTCAATCACGAAGGTGTTGATTTTGGTGCGCTTTGCAAGGGCAATGTATTCGTCAATGTTTTCCAGAACGCTGTTGTTGCAGGTAAGATAGAGGCTGTAGCAGGCCTCAGGCATCACATTGTCTTTGAATTGCTCTTTCTTGCGCGGATAGATGTCGCAGCCCATAGGGTCTCCGCCTCCAAAAGTGTTCTTGGCTTTGGAAATCAGAGGGTCGTAATATTCGGGCATGTATCTTGCCTCTGCCTCTGCCTTGTCAGTGCTGACATATTTGGCATAGACATAGCCTATGGTGCCGTCTTCACAACGTACCTTGTATGTGTCGACTATCGTGGTGTCGGTAATGAAAATGAATGAAGGGCGCAGCACCAGCAGGGCATCGCCTTTGCGTGCCAGACCTGCTATCTCGGCGCTTTCAGTGTCTTTGAGTATGCTGCAGGCAACCTTTGCATAGACTGGTCTCAGCAGGGATTTATGCTGGGCTCCGGCTTCATTGCAGGCTGCAGAGAGCAGCATGACAATACAAAAAAAATATGTTGTGAACTTCTTCATCATCTACATTTCCAAGTTAAGGCAAATTGTGTTAACTTTGCCGAAAAGAAGTGCAAAAATATGAAAAAACTGCCAACATACATTCTTTTATGTATATTTTTTTTGAATATTGTTTCCTGTGATTTCATACGCAAGCTGGCAGGCCGTCCTACCTCAGCCGACATAGAGGAAAAAGCAGCCTTGATACAAGAGCGCAGGCAGAGAACCGAGGATTCTATAAGAGTAGCCAAAGCATTGGCGCAGGCGAGGTTGGACTCTGTCATGCATATTGATTCAGTGCAGTGCGCAATAGAAGATATGGGCTACAAGTTCTCTGACCGTTTTGCATACGGCGAGAGCATTGAGCCTCTGCAGCATAGGTATTATCTCATCATAGGCGTATACAGAACGGCCAGAATGTTGCAGTTGCAGGTGGATGCGCAGAGAAAGCGTGGTTACAATACCGTCTCCCTTCCTTTGGAGGGAGGAGTCAAGGCACTGGCCCTTTATGCCTCTGACGACATTGACGAATTGTATTGTTTCCTGCAGCAGACAAGGGCTGAAGGGGCCTGCCCCGCAGATGCCTGGATATATAGTCATCCATATTAATGATAACTTGCGGAATTTGAGTTGATGTTACGATTTCTTTTGTTGATACTTCCCATGCTCTACCAGTACTGGGAGGAATCGCCTGAAATTCAGGCGCTCAGAACACATGTGAACGAGATATGCCTCAGCCAGAACGAGGGGCGCAAGGCAGGCAGCGAGGGCGAGGCAGCCGTCGCTGAATATGTATATAAGGTATTTTCCGAAAGCGGGGCAGACGTCCTGGGCGGCCCTGAAGGAGATTATTTCGGAATAAGGTCAGAGAACGGAGATACGCTTATGTCGAGGAACGTGATCGCCTTCGTGCCCGGATATGACCCGGAACTCAAGAACCGTTATATAGTCGTAGGAGCATCCTTGGATGGTCCGGGGGTTCACTCGATGAGCATTGACGGTCAGAAGGTGGATCTTAACTGCAACGGGGCCAATGACAATGCCTCCGGTCTGGCCATGCTCCTGGAACTGTCTTCAATGGTGGCCAAGAGCTCCTTCAACCTCAAACGCAGCGTGATTTTCGTGGCTTTCGGAGCATCCAAGAATTCATTCGCAGGTTCGTGGCATTTCCTGAACCATAGCTTCAAGAACGATGCAGCGAATATAGACGCTATGGTGGATCTCAACATTTTGGGCGTGGACAGCGACGGCATGATGGCGTTTACCTGCGGAAATGAAGACCTGAACATGCTCATCAGCGAGGTCTCGTCTTCTCTTCAGCCCATAAAGCCGAAGATTATATCCAGGGAGTGCTATCCTTCTGATTATCAGGTGTTCTATTCATCAGAAATTCCTTCTGTCGTATTTACCAGCGGCCGTTATCCCGAATATTCAGGGCCCAAGGACAATCCTTCCATCCTGGACTTTCCTTTCATGGAGAGGGAGAAGGAATATATATACAACTTCATACTCGAACTGGCCAATGCTCCTGAGGGCGTGCCTGCATTCAGAACAACAGAGCGCAGCACTGCCCCTAGTGATTCCAAGGTCATGAGCTGGACAGACTGCGATGTCCCTCCAATGTTCCTCAACAGCCCCAATGCCTCCACCTTCCTGGAAAAATGGGTATATCCTTACCTCAAATACCCTATCAACTGTGTGCGTGACGGCATTCAGGGTCGGGTTATGGTGGAATTCATCATCCAGGCTGACGGAAAACTCACGGATGCGAGGGTGACACGCAGCGTGGACGAGGAGTTGGACGAGGCTGCCCTTAAAGTTGTCAAGGCTTCGCCTAAATGGAGGCCTGCCCGTCACAAGGGAAAAAAGGTGGCCTGCAGCATGACGATTCCTGTGGAATTCAGGCTGAAAAAACGAAAATAATATTAAATTTGCCCAAATTTTAAGCCAATGGAATACAATTTCAAGGACATAGAGGCCAAGTGGCAGCGCTACTGGGCTGATAATCACACGTTTAAAGCTGTAGAAAAGGAAGGGATGCCGAAGTATTACGTGCTTGACATGTTCCCTTATCCAAGCGGAGCCGGTCTTCATGTGGGCCATCCTCTCGGCTACATAGCATCTGATATTTATTCTAGATACAAACGCCTCTGCGGATTCAATGTTCTGCACCCTATGGGCTATGATGCCTTCGGCCTTCCAGCCGAACAATATGCAATCCAGACAGGACAGCATCCGCAGAAGACCACAGACAGCAATATTGCGCGCTACCGTTCACAGCTGGACCGCATTGGTTTCAGCTACGACTGGGAGAGGGAAGTACGTACCTGCGATCCTGCTTATTACAAATGGACTCAGTGGGCCTTCCTCAAGATGTTCGGCAGCTGGTTCAACCCTAAGACCAACAAGGCTGAGCCTATTGAGACTCTGATTGAACAACTTAAGGCTGAGGGCCGCTGGGACGGACTCGACAAAAAGCAGCAGAGTGACCTTCTGATGCAGTATCGTCTTGCATATCAGGGAGAAACTGCAGTGAACTGGTGTCCTGCCCTTGGTACAGTGCTGGCCAACGATGAAGTAAAGGAAGGCTACAGTGTGCGTGGAGGTTTCCCTGTGGAGCAGAAGAAGATGACCCAGTGGCAGCTTCGCGTAAGCGCTTATGCAGAGCGTCTGCTTGAGGATTTGGAAGAACTGGACTGGACTGCCTCGCTTAAGGATATGCAGCGCAACTGGATAGGACGTAGCCGCGGTTGTGAGATGGTGTTCAAGGTACGCAATGGCGCTCAGGAGCATGATGTGACCATCTTCACTACCAGGGCCGATACAGTATTCGGTGTCACTTTCATGGTATTGGCTCCAGAGAGCGAGTGGGTTCCTAAGCTTACCAATCCTGACTGCAAGGAGGCTGTGGAGGAATATCTCGCCCAGGCCCGCAAGAAAACCGAGAGAGAGCGTATAGCCCAGACCCGCAAGGTCACAGGCGTATTCACAGGCTCATATGCCGTAAATCCTCTCACCGGAGAGGAAATCCCTGTGTGGATAAGTGAATATGTGCTTGGATCTTACGGCACCGGTGCCATTATGGCCGTGCCGGCTCACGACAGCCGTGACTCTG
>CAMFRR010000006.1 GCA_945982095.1 uncultured Bacteroidales bacterium | reverse complement strand
AGCGTCAGATGTGTATAAGAGACAGGTGTATGCCATAGGTGCAGGTGCCGAGCTGTTCTCGACGGCAAAGGACAATACCCAGTTGCCACAGTTAATGTATAGCTTGATTAAGAAATAGTTATGTCCGACAATTCTTCCATACTGCTGATATATACAGGCGGAACAATAGGAATGAAACTCGACAGCAAAGCCGGGGCTCTAAGCCCTTTCGACTTCACTCAGATTCTGGATGCTGTGCCTGAGCTTGGCAAGTTTGCCATCAAAATTGACAGTTACACCTTTGATGAACTGATAGACTCTTCGGACGTGGATCCGGGCCTGTGGGTGAAACTTGCACTGCTGATAAGAGATAATTATGATGCGTACGACGGCTTTGTAATACTGCATGGTACAGATACGATGGCATACAGCGCATCAGCCCTGAGCTTCATGCTGGAAGGGCTTTCAAAACCTGTCATTTTCACAGGAAGCCAGCTGCCTATAGGAGTGCCTCGTACTGACGGCAGGGAGAATCTGATTTCTGCCGTGGAGATTGCTGCGGCCAAGGACAGGGACGGCAAGGCCAGGGTACCGGAAGTGTGCATATTCTTCGGCGGACAGCTCATGAGGGGCAACAGGGCCACCAAAGTCAACGCTGAAAGCTTCCTTGCATTCAGTTCCCCGAATCTGCCTCCTCTGGCGGAAGCCGGAATCAATATACGCTATAACGACACATTGATACGCAAACCGCAATACTACAGCAAGCTGCATATCAATACTGAACTGGACACACGAGTATCCATACTGAAAATCCATCCCGGAATTACGAGACAGGTTATCAGGGATATTTTGCTCGGAGAAGAAACCCGCGCCATAATCATTGAGACCTACGGCTCGGGCAACGCACCTTCATCAGACTGGTTCATACAGGCTGTGCGTGAGGCTGTGGATATGGGCAAGATATTGGTAAATGTGACCCAGTGTCTTGCCGGTACGGTTGATATGAGCATATATGCTACGGGCAAGAATATGCTGGATGCGGGGGTGATTTCCGGCAGGGACTGTACTACAGAGGCCATGCTGGCCAAGCTGTTCTGCCTCCTGGGCGAGTCGTCCGACCCTGCTTTCATACGCCGTGCCGTATACGAAGACCTGCGCGGCGAGCTCAGCATCATGTAAACCATACATCCCCCTTCTGTCATTTCGCTCGAAATGACAAGAAGGGTATGACGCTGCTGGGCGTAGCAAAAAAAACGAGGATGACATGTGATAATGTCTTCCTCGCTTTTGATATATCAGCCTGCCGGAGTGGCAGGGTGAATGGCATTAAGCGTTCTTGATGGCTGCCTGAGCAGCTGCAAGGCGTGCGATAGGAACACGGAATGGTGAGCAAGATACATAGTTGAGACCTGTCTTATAGCAGAACTCTACTGATGCAGGATCACCGCCATGCTCACCGCAAATACCGCATTTGAGCTCAGGACGTGTGTTACGGCCCTCTGTAACGGCATAGTTGATGAGTTTGCCTACGGCCTTGGTATCGAGGCTCTGGAACGGATCGCCATCAAGGATCTTGTTGCCGAGGTAGTCACCCATGAAAGTACCTACGTCATCACGGCTGAAACCGAAGGTCATCTGAGTGAGGTCATTGGTTCCGAATGAGAAGAACTCTGCAGTCTTGGCCATGCGGTCTGCTGTGAGGGCAGCGCGAGGAATCTCAATCATAGTACCGAACTTGAAGAAGTTCACGCTCTCGTGGAGTTTTACCTCAACCTCAGCCTTAACCTTGAGGCATATAGCCTTCTGGAACTTAAGCTCACGCTCTGATACTGTAACAGGAATCATGATCTCAGGACGAGGATCCAGGCCCTCTTTCTGAAGCTCTATAGCTGCAGTGAAGATGGCACGATACTGAGTCTCTGCAATCATAGGATATGTCACGTGAAGACGTACACCACGGTGACCCATCATAGGGTTAACCTCGTGGAGGCTGTCACCACGCCTCTGGATCTCTTCCTCAGAAATGTGGAGCTCGTTGGCAAGTTCCTCACGTTTTACGTGGCCCTGTGGAACGAACTCATGGAGAGGAGGATCGAGAAGACGGAAGGTAACCGGCTTGCCGTCCATAACTTTCATTGTGCCTTTAACGGCAGCCTTGATGAATGGCTCAAGCTCGTTAAGGGCAGCCTGACGCTCAGCGTCAGTAGAAGACATTATCATCTTGCGGAGTTTTGCAAGCGGAGTCTCGCTGTTCTTGCCGTAGAACATATGCTCGATACGGAAGAGGCCAATACCCTCAGCTCCGAATGCTGCAGCGCGGGCTGCATCCTCTGGAGTATCGGCGTTGGTGCGTACACCCATAGTGCGGAACTTGTCCACAATCTCCATGAACTTGATGAAGAGCGGGTTCTCAGAAGCATCCATAGTCTCGATTGCCTCACCGTAAACAAGGCCTTTTGCTCCGTTCAATGACACTGCATCACCCTCGTGGAGAGTTACACCGCTCTTTGTGAATGTGGCAGTCTTGGCCTCGAAATCTATCTTGAGAGTATCGCAGCCTACGATACAGCATTTACCCCAGCCGCGGGCTACGAGAGCAGCGTGTGAAGTCATACCGCCACGCTGTGTAAGAATACCTGCAGCTGCGCGCATACCCTCAACGTCCTCTGGAGAAGTTTCCTCACGGATGAGAATGGTCTTCTTGCCCTCTGCAGCTGCAGCCATTGCAGCCTCTGAAGTAAACACCACTGTACCTACGGCGCCGCCTGGTGATGCTGGCAGACCGCTTGCGATTGCAGTTGCTTTCTTCTCTGATGAAGGGTCGAGGATTGGGTGGAGAATCTCGTCGAGCTGTGCAGGAGATACACGCATAACTGCTGTCTTCTCGTCAATCATTCCCTCTCCGAGCATATCCATTGCCATCTGAAGGGCAGCGATACCTGTACGTTTGCCTATACGGCACTGGAGCATCCAAAGTTTGCCTTCCTGGATTGTGAACTCGATGTCCTGCATATCGTGGAAGTGCTCCTCGAGGTGTGAACGTATTCCGTCAAGCTCAGCATATACTGCAGGCATAGCTTCCTCGAGAGACTGGAGGTTGCGGTTGTGATCATTCTTAGTGGCATTGTTGAGAGGGTTAGGGGTGCGGATACCTGCAACCACGTCCTCGCCCTGAGCGTTGATGAGCCACTCGCCATAGAACTTGTTGTCACCGTTGGCAGGGTTACGGCTGAAAGCCACACCTGTTGCTGAAGTGTTGCCCATGTTGCCGAATACCATTGACTGTACGTTAACTGCAGTACCCCAATCATCAGGAATACC
Organism: uncultured Bacteroidales bacterium; assembly: GCA_945982095.1. GTDB lineage: Bacteria > Bacteroidota > Bacteroidia > Bacteroidales > UBA932 > Cryptobacteroides. Next base: position 10,158 of record CAMFRR010000006.1, on the reverse strand, counting down.
CTCGATCTTGCGGTATGCGATGGCGCGTTTTCCGTTCCAAGATTTGAATACGCCGCCTATTGAACCCCAGAGCTGGGCCTGTGCATCATCAGGGAACTCTACGCCGAGAACCTCTTTGATGCGGATTTTGAACTGCTCTGCAAGTTCTTTGAGTTCATCAGCAGTAATGTCTGTGTCAGAAGCATAACCCTTGGCCTCTTTCAGCTCTTCCATCATTCTGTCGAGCTGCTGGCGTATGCCCTGTCCGTCTGCAGGCTCAATGCCTTCGGCTTTCTCCATCACAACGTCAGAGTACATCATGATGAGACGGCGGTATGCGTCATATACGAAACGTGGGTTGTTGGTCTTCTTGATCATTCCTGGGATGGTGGCAGAGCAAAGACCGATGTTGAGGATGGTATCCATCATGCCTGGCATAGAGCTGCGGGCACCTGAACGGCAAGATACGAGAAGAGGATTCTCGGTGTCGCCGAATTTCATGCCCATAATCTCCTCAGTTGCTTTGAGAGCGGCTGCAACCTCAGCTTTGAGTTCGTCATTGTAGCCTCCGCCAAGCTCATAATATTCTGTACAGCACTCAGTTGTGATTGTGAAACCTGCTGGAACAGGGATTTCGAGCTTACACATCTCAGCAAGGTTTGCACCTTTACCGCCGAGGAGCTCCCTCATGGAACCATCGCCTTCGGCTGTCTTGCCGCCGAAGCGATATACGCGTTTTTTAGTTGACATATAAGATAAAAAAGTTAAATATTATAGGAATTTCAAACTGAATTTTGATTTCCAATTGAAGCTTACAAATATAATAAAAAATATTGACAAATCAATCTTCACCTTCGGTGGCCTGGCGGAGCAAAGACGCCAGTATTCCCGAAACATCATTGCGGGAAGTCTTTTCCACCCTCAGCCCCTGTCCCGAAGGATCAGGATGTCCCAAAGGGAAATAGGCCACATCCTGCAGCATAAGCTGAGAATCCACATAATCATAGTCAATATCCCTGAACTGCACAAGCACACCAGGGAGCTCTGCAAACAAGGCCCTGACCATATCATTCTCATGCTTGGCCTGCATGAAGCCTCCTATATCCATAGTGAAGCCATAATGCGAACGGAACTTCTCCGCTGCGCACATCAGACCACCTCTGCCTACGGCCACACCGGCCACAAAAACTCCGTCCTCGATGAGTTCCCTCACCACTTCATAGCAATCCACGAAATATTCAGGGTCTCCCCCATCCATCTCCCTGCCACTGCCGTGACCTACTATGCTGCTCAAAGCCGAACCTCCAAGATGGAGACGGGAATCGTCAAAAGGGATGAAAACCACCCAGTCGCTGCTGCAAGGCAACATCTTATTTCCGCATTTGCGTCTGAAAGACATGCGGTTACGCACTACTATCTCGAAGATGCACTGCCAGCGGTTGCTCTCTATGAAGTACCTGTCCAGCTTCACGCCAAGGTCCGAAAGATAGCGGCCCGCAGTAACAGTGCTGTCGTAAAAGGCTGCCATGTTGCCGGCAGGAGCATTCACCCAATCCCACTGGCACATTAACAGCAGGCTGTCAAGGGTGAAGTGTCCGTCTTTGAATATGGTCTCCAGCAAAAGTGAATTGATGGCCGCCCTGGTCCAGAAAACAGGATAGGCAAGGTCCACCTTTTTGCGATTGTATCTGGCCTGTATTATGCGTGCGGCATATTCATCAATCAAAGACTCGTCATATGCATAGCTCGTGGGTTCCTTGTCGAAATACTCGTCAACTATGTCCCCGAACTCACGCTCCGGCACCTTTACCGTACCGTTTCCGTCCAGACAGTCATATAATGCATTGAATGGAGTCTGTTCCATCTGGACACCGTCCAATATGTACTTTGAGAATAGAGGAGAGGTCTTATCTTTCATCCTGAAAAATGCATTATTTGTTCAAAAATAGTTATTTTTGTGTATAGTTGTATGCAAATGATGAAAAAAATATTTTCCGAAGAGGATTATCAAGCGCTGACAAGCAGCCTTTTGAGCCGTTTTCCTTCTTTTCAGACACAGGGGAAGGAAGCCTACAATCCGGGGCTGGAACGGTCTATGGAAATTGACGCCCGCATGGGTCTTCCAAGCAAGGACTTCCCCTGCATACATGTGGCCGGAACCAACGGAAAGGGCAGCGTCTCCAACATGCTTGCTGCACATTATGCTGCCTGTGGCCTGAAGGTGGGCCTTTACACCTCTCCACATATACTGGATTTCCGCGAGCGCATGAGGGTGGTGACAGGCAAGAAAGCGAGCCTTATCACTAAAGAAAAACTCTGGGACCTGATGCAGGAATACGGAAAGGATTTCGATGAGCTGGGTCTCTCTTTCTTTGAGCTTACCACTGCCCTGGCATTCAGATTCTTTGCCGATGAGCAGGTGGACATGGCAATTATTGAAACCGGTCTGGGCGGACGTCTCGATGCCACCAACATCATAGAGCCGATACTGTCGGTCATCACCAACATAGGTCTGGACCACACCAACTTGCTGGGAGACACACTTGAAGCCATTGCAGGCGAGAAGGCCGGAATAATCAAGCCTGGAGTGCCGGTGGTTGTGGGCGAAAGCAATGCGGCCACGAATCCCGTATTCGAAAAGGTTGCGGACGCTAACGGAAGCAGGCTGTGGTTTGCGGACAAGATGGGATTCGCCTATGGAGGCGGCCTCGAAGTGGTAATGGCCCTTAACAGCAACAGTCTGGGAATCAGTGATGAAGGCTTTGAAAAACTGCTTGGGGAAATGGATTTGCAGGGGGAATATCAGGCCAGGAATCTGCGCACCGTACTGGCAGCCCTGAGAGTGCTTGAGCAGACTCCGAGACTGGATGCCCTTGCCCACGCAGCAGAGATATGCGACTTCCACGGAAGATGGGAACAGCTTGCAAAACATCCTTTCACAATATGCGACATAGGACATAATGGGCATGGCTTGAAATATAATTTTGCCCAGTTGGACAAGATGATGGACAGCGGAGCCTATGACGAGCTGGTAATGGTGTACGGAAGCGTGGCGGACAAGGATGTGGATGCAGCGCTCAAACTCATACCTGAGAGGGCAAAACTGGTGTTTACCAGCGCAGACAGCCAGAGGGCCATGCCGGCAGAAGAAATCATGCGCCGCTTCGAGGCCCTGCACGATTGCGCCGGAAGAGAGATTCATTGCTGCCCGAAGGTAGCTGATGCGATGGCCCTTGCTATGGAAATGTGTACTTCTGCAGATAATCCTCTGCTTTATATAGGAGGAAGCACCTATGTTGTGGCTGAAGCCATACCTGAATTCAAAAAACTTTATTATATTTGTCTTGATAGAAAAAAAACAAGACACATGGATTACTCAAAAGTAAAGAAAGCCCATCCGTGGCACGGCATAGATCCCGGTGACCCAACTACCGACAAGTTCAAAGTGTTCATTGAGATAGTCCCTACAGACCAGGTCAAGTACGAGCTCGACAAAGAGAGCGGTTACCTTTCGCTTGACCGTCCTCAGAAATTCTCCAACATAGTACCTTCGCTTTACGGCTTCGTACCAAAGTCATACTGCGGTGACCACATGGCCCACCTTTCAAATCTTGCGATAGCCCGCACTGATGTCAAAGGCGACGGTGACCCTCTGGACATATGCGTGCTTACCGAGAAGGACGTTACCCACGGCGACATCATAGTTCACTGCAAACCAATAGGCGGCATACGTCTGCTGGACCACGACCAGGCCGATGACAAGATTATCGCAGTTCTGAAGGCTGATGCCGTATATTCACAGTATAACGAGCTTGAAGAACTCCCTCAGGACATCACACGCCGTCTGGTGCACTATTTCACCACCTACAAGGACATTCCGGGAGATTCAAAGCAGCGCATCAGGTTCATGGGTCTTTACGGAGCTGAGGAAGCACATCGCGTAATCGAGGCTTCGCTTGAGGATTACCAGGAATACATCAAGAAATAAAAGCATAAGGTTTATCTTTGTGTTTACAAAACTTTTTCGTAACTTTGCAATCCTTTTGGGGAGGTCCCCTCAAGGGTCCGTGACGGAAAGCCCGTCAGGACATTAACCCAATAAAACCTTTTGCATCATGGCAGAATATTTAGCAGCCGAGAAGAAGCAGGAGATTTTCGCGAAGTACGGAAAGTCTAATGTAGACACCGGCTCTGCAGAGAGTCAAGTTGCTTTGTTTACTTACCGTATCGCTCACCTCACCGAGCACCTCAAAACCAACAAGAAGGACCACGGCACCCGCCGCGCACTCCTGAAGCTCGTAGGTAAACGTCGTAGCGTTCTGGATTATCTCAAACGCAAGGACATCGAGAGATACAGGGCTATCGTCAAGGAGCTGGGTCTCCGTCGATAAGACAGCAATAAGGGGGACGGGATACTTGATATCCTGCCCCTTTTTTTCTCTACCCGACACACTATTATCACATTATAAATTTTTCTCCCATTGGGGGAGGCGGTTAAAAGCTGTAACAATGAACATTATTAAAAAGAACATCACTCTGTCTGACGGACGAGTGATTGAAATCGAGACCGGCAAACTCGCTAAACAGGCCGACGGCAGCGCAGTTATAAAAATGGGTGGCACAATGCTGCTCGCCACAGTATGCGCAGCCAAAGAGGTGAAACCAGGCACTGACTTCATGCCTCTTACCGTAGATTACAAAGAAAAATTCTATTCTGCAGGCCGTTTTCCTGGCGGTTTCATGAAGAGAGAGGGCAAATCATCTGATTATGAGATTCTTATCTCACGTCTTGTGGACCGTCCTATCCGTCCTCTGTGGCCTGATGACTTCCATCTGGAGGTATTTGTGAACGTAACCCTGATCTCAGCCGAGAAAGACATACAGCCTGACGCGCTCGCCGGCCTTGCCGCATCTTGCGCCCTCGCTACCACAGATCTTCCATTCGGCGGCCCTATCTCAGAGGTTCGCGTATGCCGCATCAACGGCGAATTCGTAATCAACCCTACTTTCTCACAGATGGCGCAGAGCGATCTTGAGCTGATGGTTGCTGCCACAGAAGAGAACATCATGATGGTTGAGGGCGAGCTCAACGAGGTATCTGAGCACGACATGCTCGAGGCCATCAAGTTCGCACACGAAGAGATCAAGAAGCATTGCCGTATACAGAAAGAGCTCATGGCTGAGCTCGGCACAGATATCAACAAACGTGACTACCCTCACGATGTGGAGGATGAGGCTCTCAAGGCAGCCGTTCACGACTTCTGCTATGACAAGTGCTATGCACTCGCCAAATCTGCCAAGCCTAAACACGAGCGTGAGGATGGCTTCAAGGCAATCAAGGAAGAATTCCTCGCAACACTCCCACAGCCTACAAATCTCGAAGAGAAAGAGGCCTATGCAGAGACTGAGGCCCTTGTAGGCCGCTACTACCACGCCGTAGAGAAAGAGGCCATGCGCAATATGATTCTCGATGAGAAGGTGCGTCTCGACGGCCGCCAGTGCGCTGAGGTACGTCCTATATGGTGTGAGGTTGACTATCTGCCATGTGCACACGGCAGCGCAATCTTTACACGCGGAGAGACCCAGAGCCTTGCTACAGTGACCCTCGGCACCAAGATGGATATGAAAGAGACCGACGAGGTACTCATTCAGGATGACCAGCAGTTCGTGCTCCACTACAACTTCCCTCCTTTTGCAACGGGAGAGGCCAAATCGCAGCGCGGTGTTGGACGTCGTGAAATAGGCCATGGCAACCTTGCCATGCGTGCCCTCAAGGCTGTAGTTCCTGTGGCTCCAGAGAACCCATATGCAGTACGTGTAGTATCTGATATTCTCGAGTCAAACGGTTCATCTTCAATGGCTTCCGTTTGCGGCGGTTGTCTCGCCCTCATGGATGCTGGCGTTAAGATCAAGAAACCTGTAGCAGGCGTTGCAATGGGTCTTATTACAGATGCGGAGCGTCCTAACGAGCGTTATGCAATCTTGACCGATATTCTCGGCGATGAGGATCATCTGGGCGATATGGACTTCAAGGTAACTGGTACAGCTGACGGCATCACTGCCACCCAGATGGATATCAAGGTGGACGGTCTGAGCTACGAAGTGCTCGAGCAAGCCCTTGAACAAGCACGTCAGGGCCGTCTTCACATCATGGGCGAGATGCTTAAGACCCTTCCTGCTCCACGTGAAGATTACAAGCCATTCGTTCCTCGCATTGAGCAGATCCGTGTAGCTTCCGAGTTCATCGGTGCTATCATAGGCAAGGGAGGCGAGACCATACAGAAGATACAGAAAGAGACAGGCACAGTAATCACCATCACCGAAGAGCCGCTGCCTGGCGGTGGTTCGGAGGGCGTTGTTGACGTTGCTTCCAACGATAAAGAGGCTATGCAGAAGGCTCTCGACTGGATCAAAGGCATTTGCGCAGTTCCTGAGGTTGGAGAGACCTACCACGGAAAGGTTGTTTCTATACTGGAGTTCGGCGCTTTCGTAGAGATACTTCCTGGCAAAGAAGGCCTGCTTCATATAAGCGAGATTGCATGGAACAAGACCGACAAGGTGGAGGATGTTCTGAGCGTTGGCGACGAAATAGATGTCAAACTGCTCGAGATTGACGCCAAGACCAACAAGCTCCGTCTGTCTATGCGTGCCCTTACCCCTAAGCCGGAAGGATATGTAGAGGCTGAAAGACGTCCGCGTCCTGCAGGCCCACGTCGCGAAGCTGCCCCTCGCCGTGAAGGTGGAGAGCGTGGCCCACGCCGCGAAGGCGCCCCACGTCGCGAAGGCGGCAAGCCATCACACAAAGGTCCTAAAGCCGAATAAGACTGAGGACTGATAACAAAAGTGGCCACCGGGTCGGAGAGACTGCGGTGGCCATTTTTTATTTACACCTTGTTATTTGGAGTAAGAATAAGGAGCATCCGAATCAGCCGTGCCGCGTGTGGTGTTAGGCTGTGTACTCATCTCAAAATCCAATCTTGCTCCGCTGAGCAGCTGGTCATGGGTAATATAGTTCTTGCTGTAATCCTTGCCGTTCAGTTTAAGGGCATCCACATAGAAAGCGCTTCTTGAATTGGCAGGGGCATTCAAGGTCACATCAGCTGAAGGCAGGTGAAGGACGGCTTTCTTGAACAGAGGGGTACCAAGGGCATATTCGCAAGAAACAGGACATACAGGATAGAAGCCCAAGGCAGAGAACACATACCAGGCACTGGTCTGTCCATTGTCCTCATCACCGCAATATCCGTCAGGCAAGGTGGTGTAGAACTTGTCCATCACCTCGCGTATGCGCTGCTGGCCCACCCACGGAGCCTTGCACCAGTCATAGAGGTACAACACGTGCTGTATAGGCTGGTTGCCGTGAGCATAATTGCCCATGTTCATAATCTGCATCTCACGTATTTCGTGTATGGTGAAACCATAGTAGCTATCGTCGAATACAGGAGGAAGCTCGAATATGTGGTCAAGGGAGGCCCTGAATCTGTCTTCTCCACCCATAAGGGCTGCCAGGCCTGCCGGATCATGGAATACGCTCCAAGTATAATGCAGGGCATTGCCTTCGGTAAAGTCTCCGCCCCACTTGAATGGGCTGAACTCTGCAGGGAAACTGCCGTCAGCTGCGCGTCCGCCCATAAGGCCATGCTCGGCACGGTACAGATTCCTGTAATTGTACGCAGCTTTTGCATATGGAGCCAGCTCGGCCTCATCTTTTCCCATAGCCTTGCCTAAAGTGTATATGCACCAGTCATTGTAGGCATATTCCAGGGTTCTTGCTGCGCTCTCGTTGATTCCGACGTCATTTGGAACATAACCCAGGCTGTCATAGTATTCCCAGCCAAGGCGGCCGGACGAACTTACTGTAGGATGGACAGCGTGGGCATCTTTTACCAGAGCCTCCCACAAAGTATCAATATCATTTTCATTGCCTATCAAGCCTTTGAGATAGGCTTCAGCCACTACGGAAGCGCTGTTGTTGCCCACCATGCAGCCTCTGTGGCCCGGGCTGCTCCACTCAGGTATGAAACCGCTTTCGCTATAATGGTTGGCAAAGCCCTCCATCATTTTGGAAGCCTGCTCGGGATAAAGCAGGTCTACCAGGGCAAAGAGGCAGCGGAAGGTATCCCAAAGACCAGTGTCGCTGAAAAGATAGCCATCATGGACCTGACCGTCATGCGGACTGTAGTGAACTCTCTTGCCTTCAGCTGTTATTTCACTCAGGTCGCGAGGGAAGAGCACGCTGCGGTAGAGGCAGCTGTAGAATGTGCGCAGACGGTCTGTATCATTATCCTCGATTTCCACACGTGAGAGTACAGAATTCCAGGTGGCTTTACCCTTTGCCTTGAGGCTGTCGAAATCATCATTGCCCAGTTCTTTCAGGTTCTGCAAAGCCTGTTCCTTGCTTATGAAGGATGCGGCAACGCGAAGGTTCACCTGCTGTCCGCGTTCCGTATTGTCAAAGGCCACAAGGGCTCCTGCATGACCGTTTTTACGCAACTCAAGCTCAGAGAAAGGAGTGTCGGATTCTATGACGAACCAAAGTTTAAAATTGTCGCTTACGCCACCGCTGTTCTTGACGCTGTAGCCATATATACGGTTTCCTTCAATCTCACAGAAAGATCCGCCGTCGAATGCATCCACCACAAGATATGAGCGATCCTTTTCAGGATAGGTAATGCGGAACATGGCGGCACGCTCTGTCGGGGTGAGCTCCACAAATGTATCGTGGTCGGCAAGATACACGCTATAATAATAAGGAGTTGCCGTTTCTGCCTTGTGGGAGAACCAGCTGGCACGCTTTTCCTCGTCCATAGTGGCCTCGGCTGTTGCAGGCATTATGCTGAACTGGCCGTAGTCATTAATCCATGGGCTTGGTTGATGGGTCATCTTGAAACCCCTGATCTTTTCAGCGGTATAGGTGTATGTCCATCCATCACCCATCTTACCTGTCTGCGGCGTCCAGAAATGGGTGCCCCAAGGCATTGCTATTGCCGGATAAGTATTTCCGCAAGAAAGTGCATAATTGGACATGGTGCCTATAAGCGGATTCACATAATCCACAGGCTCCTGCTGTTCCCGGACCGAAGTTCCGACGCTGCAGGAACAGGCCAGAGCGAAAAGAATGATGGTTTGGAATAAATGCTTCATGATGTTATTTTTTAGATTTCTCATCAATTCAAATATACAAAATTAAAGCGAACAAAAAAAATGCTTATATTCGCAAAGAAGAAATACATCATGACGTTATGGATATAAAGAAAGAACTCTGGGCGGTAAAGGATGGACGTGACATCCACCGCTATACAATTACGAATGCTTCGGGCGCGAGCGTGGTCCTGGGCGAAATAGGAGCTGCAATCGTGGAAATCAATGTTCCTGACAAAGAAGGCAAGCTGGCGGATGTGGTGATAGGCTACCCTGAAGCCGAGAGCTATTTCGGGGACGGCCCATGTTCGGGCAAAATCCCCGGACGTTATGCCAACCGCATATGCAAAGGTCATCTGGATATTGACGGCAAGACTTATCAACTTCCCATCAACAACGGTCCAAACCATCTGCACGGCGGTCCTGAAGGCTTCCAGAACAAGATATGGGAATCCCGCATTGAGGGCAACGCCGTTGAATTCATGTATTTCTCCGAGGACGGGGAGATGGGTTATCCAGGCAACATGAAAGTGCTCGCCCGTTATGAGTGGACAGAAGAGAATCAGCTCATTCTGACCCTCAGCGCCGAGAGCGATGCCGACACCGTCGTAAACCTTACAAACCATGCGTATTTCAACCTGAACGGTGAAGGCAACGGTGATATTTTGGAGCATGAGCTGCAGCTAAGCTGTGCAGAATATCTTCCTACTGACGACACTCTCATCCCTCTGGGCGAGAGCGAGGCTGTGGCCGGAACTCCTATGGACTTTGTGACACCAAAGGCTCTTGGCAAAGATATTCACCAGGACTTCCCTGCCCTGAACTATGGCAAGGGATATGATGCCTGCTGGGTAATAGACGGCTACACTCCGGGACAGCTGGCCGATGCTGCCTTCCTGTACTCCCCTGCCAGCGGCCGCACTCTCAAGGTAACTACAACACAGCCAGGCATTCAGATCTATACCGGCAACTGGCTTGCAGGCTGCCCTGAAGGCAAGAAGGGTCACATTTATGAAGACTATTACGGAGTAGCTTTGG
>CAMFRR010000005.1 GCA_945982095.1 uncultured Bacteroidales bacterium | reverse complement strand
ATCCAGAATGCCATATTCAGGGCTTCCATCCGGCAATATTTCTTCTCCGGCATTCTGGCGGCTGAGCAATGAAGCTTTGTTGTAGCCCGAAACAGCATTGTCAATGCATACCAGAATGCTGTCGATTCCACGCCTTGTGTCCTCGCCCCAGCTACGGGAGTGCGATGAAGACACATGCTGAGGAACTTTACACTTTACTGTCCATGTACCTCCCTGAGCGAAACCGGTCATGGCAATATATTGTTGGTCATTTCGGCATGAAACAAGGCACAATATGGCCGTGATTATACATACGTGAGCTCTTTTCATATTACAATGGCAAAGTATTTGTGCAAAGGTAAGGGATTTTGGATAATTTTTAGCATCTTTGCAGATTATTGACATTACAAACATCACTAAATTCATATCATAGTGAAAAGAAACTACAACATAATTCATGCTCTTGCCCTGACAGCTGTCATGGTCCTCTGCTTTTCGTGCAAAAAAGACGAAACCACTGCAACCAAGAACTATCTAGACGGATCTCTAAAGGTTGAAGACGTGGACTTTTACCAGCCCACAGAAGCAGTAGTCAAGTTCAAAGTTTCGGGTATCAGCCACCCAAAGGGCAACAAAATGCTCCTTTCTTACAAACTGAACGAAAAGACTGACACCATCAAGGACCGTCCGTATGTAGCCGAAGAGATATTTGAATTCGATGTGAAGATGCCTTCAGATCCCGGCGACTACAGCATGACCATAAGCATACTTCCTGAAGACAAGTCGGACTACTACTCAGCCAGCTCCAACGCCACCCTTCATGTAATACATCAGCAGAAAAGCTACACAGGCTACGAAGTGCCTTCACAGCATAAATTCACTGACCCGAGGGACGGCAAGACTTATCCATACGTCAAATTCGGAGAAACTGAGTGGATGTGCACCAATATGGCATATGCGGGTAAGGACGAGGAACTTGGCATGCCATTCCACAGCAGCGTAATGGATATACCTTGGGGACGCATATACAACTGGGAGGACGCCTGCAAGGCCTGTCCTGAAGGTTGGCAGCTGCCTTCTGACGCAGACTTCGTGGCCCTTGCCGGCCATTTCAATCCTGAAGCTTCATATTCAGTTGGCCAGCAATGCAAGGGGGTCAGCGGTTCATTCATCATGAAAGGACAGTTCAACGGAGCAGATCTGTGGCCATACAATCCCGACATAAAAATACCTGCCGAACCTCTGTTCTGCGCGCTTCCTGCCGGATGGGTGAACATGGCAGTAGACAACGACTTCAAATACAAAGGCTTCATGGAGGTGGCAGCGTTCTGGACTTCGGACAGGAGCGAATATGAGAACCAGGCCATATACAGACATATCAATCTGGACAGCAACGTACTTATGATAGGTAGCGGAGACACAGACACCATGGGCATAAGCGTAAGGTGTATCAAAAAATAAACAACAATAAAAAGTTCAATGGAAATGAAAAAGAATACAATCGCACTTCTGTCAGTATTGGCAGTAGTTGTCCTGGCAGCAATATGGGGCGTAAACAAATACAATTCTTTCGTTACAGGAGAAGAAAAGGTGACTTCATCCTGGAGCAAGGTAGAGAGCGCATACCAGCGCCGTGCCGACCTGATTCCAAACCTCGTCAACACAGTGAAAGGCTATGCCAAACATGAGAACCAGACTCTTGTGGACGTAATCGATGCACGTGCAAAAGCCACTCAGGTCACTGTAGACCCTGCAAATCTCACTGCAGAATCCATAGCAGCATACCAGAAAGCCCAGAACAACATAAGCGCAGCCCTGGGAAAACTTATGGTAATACGTGAAGAGTATCCTGAGCTCAAGGCTGACAAGATGTTTCTTGAACTCCAGACCCAGCTTGAAGGTACGGAGAACCGCATAAACGTGGAGAGGAACAACTTCAATGAGGCTGTGAAAGCCTACAATGTAAGTCTGCGCAAGTTCCCTGCAAACATCGTAGCCAATATCTGCGGCTTTGACCAGAAGGCTTATTTCCAGGCTGATGAGGCTGCAGCTACAGCTCCAACAGTCAGTTTTGAATAATGAAGCGTCTTGTCACATCATTCCTGACGCTATGCTTCTGCCTTCTGGCAACAGCATTTCCTGACAAGCCTTCGACAGAGGGTGCGGTTCATGATTTTGCCGGAATCATGAGCCGCAACGAAGTTTTGGATCTCAACAAGATACTCGTAGACTTCGCAGACAGCACTTCAAACCAGATTGTGGTTGTGACCGTAAGCGATCTGGAAGGCATGAGCGTAGACCAATATGCAATAGAGCTGGGTCTGCGCTGGAAAGTGGGCTCTGAAGAGAACGACAATGGTGTGATATTCCTTGTAAAGCCCAAGATAGGAAATTCATACGGCGAGGCTTTCATAGCCGTTGGCCGCGGTCTTGAAGCTGCGATTCCTGACATCACTTGCCACAGGATAGTGAATGAGATTGCCATTCCATATTTCAAGGAAGGCGATTACTATGGCGGAATCAGGAGCGCCTGCTTCAAGCTGATGAAACTTGCTGATGAGGAATATCACAGTCCATATGACGATGAACCCTCAATATGGGAAATCATTACCATATTTGCCTTCCTGATTTTCTTAGTAATAGTATTCGCCATAATCATTGTTGCCCTTGACAAGAACAACAAAGGCAACGGAGGTGATTCTCTGGGCGGAGGCGGTGGCCGCAGGGTTATAATAATCCCGGGCAACCACGGCTCATCTTTCGGAGGCGGATCATCCTTTGGCGGAGGAGGCTTCGGAGGCGGTTTCAGGGGCGGCTTCGGCGGAGGTTCATTCGGCGGAGGTGGCGGAGGAGGACGCTGGTAAGCGTCTTCCTCCGCGGCTACCCGACCAGGTCTCTGAACAGCTACCCGGCCAAGACTCTGAACGGCTACCCGGCCAAGACCCCCGTTAAAGCATTTACAATCAGAGGACTATCTTGTTGTCCTGCAGTGAAGCCGACTTGCGGCCACGCAGACGTATAAGCTGTTCGGACACAGGGTCTTCTACAATCTCCAATATGGCCTTGCGCAAAGGTCTTGCACCGAACTTAGGGTCAAAACCCTGTTCGATTATCTTTTTCTTGGTCTGAGCTGACACAACAAGCTCGTAGCCACAGTCGGCCACACGGCTCTTGATGCGCTTGAGCTCAAGTTCCACAATCTTCTTCACGTCATCCTTGTCCAGACTGCGGAACGACAGCTTGTCATCCACACGGCCCAGGAACTCGGGAGGGAAAGTACGGCTCATTGCCTTGTCTATTATTGAGCTCTTGAAGCCTGAATCTTCTGACAGGCTGCTCTGGAAACCCACTCCATTGCCCCTCTCCGCCACTTCACGCGAACCTATATTCGAAGTCATTATCAGAATTGTGTTCCTGAACGACACGGTCCTGCCGTGGCTGTCAGTAAGCCTGCCCTCATCCATAACCTGCAACAAGAGGTTGAAGATGTCAGGATGGGCTTTCTCTATCTCATCCAGCAAGACCACGCAATAAGGTTTCTGACGCACTGGCTCAGTGAGCTGTCCGTTGTCATCGAAGCCCACATAACCCGGAGGGGCGCCTATAAGGCGGGTCACTGCAAACTTCTCCATATATTCGCTCATATCTATGCGCACCATATTGTCCGCGCTGTCAAAGAGATATTCGGCAAGACTCTTCGCCAGAAGGGTCTTTCCCACACCTGTAGGACCGAAGAAAAGGAAACTGCCAATAGGCCTGTTCGGATCTTTGATTCCGGCACGGCTGCGGCATATGGCCCTGCATATCTTTTCTATAGCATCATCTTGGCCTATCACCCTCTTTTTCAACACATTGGCCATATTGCTCAGTCTCTGGCTCTCGCTCTGGGCCACCTTGCCCACAGGAATTCCTGTCATGCGTGAAATGACTGCAGCAACATCTTCAACCCCGATTTCAGCGGTCTTGCGGCCCATGCGCAGGCGAACCATTGAACCGGCCTCATCCATAAGGTCAATAGCCTTGTCCGGGAGGCAGCGTCCATTTATATACCTTTCAGACAACTTCACGCAGGCATCGAGGGCTTCCTCTGTATAGAGCACATTATGGTGCTGTTCGTATGCACCCTTGATGCAATGCAAGATTGCCATAGTCTGCTTATAGTCGGTCTTTTCCACCATAAGTTTCTGGAAGCGTCTTTCCAGAGCACCGTCCTTCTCTATGTATTTGGTAAATTCCTCAACCGTAGTGGAGCCTATGCACTGAATTTCTCCCCGCGCAAGGGCAGGCTTCATTATATTGGCAGCATCCAGGCCTCCCTCACTCTTGCCGGCTCCCACAATGGTGTGAAACTCATCAATATACATTATGACATTGCCCCTGTCGGCAATCTCATTCATAATGTTCTTGAGCCTTTTCTCGAATTCGCCGCGGAATTTAGTGCCGGCAACGACAGAAGCCAGATCCAGCCTGTATATTATCTTGTCCCTCAGCACGTCAGGCACCATTCCTGAAGCTATCCTCATTGCCAGGGCATCCACAATTGAACTCTTACCCACGCCGGCCTCTCCGACCAGCATAGGGTTGTTCTTCTTCCGGCGTCCGAGTATCTGTATGATACGCTGAATCTCCTCTTCGCGTCCCTCCACGGGATCCAGCTTCCCAAGGGCCGCGAGTTCCGTGAGATTTGTGCCGAAATCTTCCAGATCCAAGTCCTCATCCATCATGCCCGGATCCGGTGGCGGAGGGGGCATCTGTCTGCTCCTGTAGCGGGGCTGGGCTTCCTCTTCAGCCGGCTCCGCGGTTTCAGGAGGATAATTCTCCTGCATCAGGGCGAAAATATTGTCGTAGAATATGTCGCAGCTGTTCTCGAGATAATGTATGCCGTAGCCCACCCTGGTCTTGGCCAGAGCCAGCAGTATATGCACGGCCGAACTTACGAAACAGCCGCTCTTTCGTGTTTCCAGGTAAGTTATGGAAAAGAGGTTCTGTACCGTGGTGGAAAAATATATGCTTGACAGCTCGGAGTAAGCAATGTTTTCCTCAGTTGTGAGCTTGAGGTCAAGATACTGTTTCAGTTTGTCGAGGTCGGCGCCCAGGTCGGAGAGAATCTCGCAAGCCGAGTTTTCCCTGTGTCTGAGAATGCCGAGAAGAAGGTGGTCGGGGCCTATCTCGCGATTGCCTGTACGCAGTGCTTCTTCCCTGCTGTAACTCACGGAGATATTGGCTTCTTCGTTCAGTTTGAGTTGCATTATGTCCGGATTTTGTATTTAAAAAGTTCACGAATTTACGATAATTTTCGTAAATTTGTATGTTTTATGTATTGAAAGATTTTATATGGAGAATGAAGTAAAGACAGGACGCATAGAGCAGGTGGAAATTGACCACCAGATGAAATCCGCGTACATCGACTATTCGATGTCCGTAATCGTCAGCCGTGCGCTTCCTGATGTGAGAGACGGAATGAAACCTGTTCAACGACGAGTAATTTACGGTATGGACCAGCTCCACCTGGACAACTCCGTTGCAACAGTCAAATCAGCATCTATAGTGGGCGAAGTGATGGGTAAATATCACCCTCACGGCGACGCCAGCATATATGACACCATGGTCCGCATGGCCCAGAACTGGAACATGCGCTACCCCCTTGTAAAAGGCCAGGGAAACTTCGGTTCAATGGACGGATACAGCGCAGCTGCAATGCGTTACACAGAGGCCAAGATGGAGAAGATTACCTCGGCTGTCGTGGATGACCTTGACAAGGATACGGTGGATATGGTGAAGAACTTCGACGAGCGTTTCGACGAGCCCACTGTTCTTCCTACCAAAATACCTCTGCTGCTGGTGAACGGTTCCAGCGGCATCGCAGTGGGTATGGCCACAAACATGGCTCCACACAACCTCGGAGAAGTATGCGACGCCATTTGCGCATACATTGACGACAAGGACATAAGCATTGAAGGTCTCATGCAGCATATCAAAGGCCCTGACTTCCCTACAGGAGGCATAATCCAGGGCATAAGCGGCATAAAAGAGGCCTATGAGACCGGCCGCGGACGTGTGGTGATACGTGCCAAGACCAATATAGAGACTGACGAGAAGGGACGCGACACCATTGTTGTTACAGAGGTACCTTACATGGTCAACAAGAAGGACATGCTGAGCCAGATTGCGGCCATGGTGGAGTCCAAGAAGATCGAGGGCATCACCTACATGAACGATGAAACCTCACGCAAGGGTGTACGAATCATTTTCAGGGTGAAACAGGGCTACAACGCCAATGTCGTGCTCAACACCCTCTTCAAATATTCTTCACTCCAGAGCAGCTTCAGCATCAACAATGTGGCTCTGGTGGGCGGACGTCCTTACACCCTCAACCTCAAGGACCTGATCAAGAACTTCGTAAAACACCGCCACGAGGTGGTCGTGCGCCGCACCAGGTTTGAGAAGGCAAAAGCCGAGGCCAGGGCCCATATACTTGAAGGTCTGCTGATTGCACAGGACAACATTGACCGCGTAATAGAGATAATCAAGGGTTCTCCGAATACCCCTGCCGCCAAACTCCAGCTCCAGGCGGAGTTCGGACTTGACGAAATCCAGAGCACTGCCATTGTGGAGATGCGTCTCAAGGCCCTCACAGGTCTGGAGCGAGAGAAACTGCAGGCCGAATACAATGAGCTCATGCAGTTCATCGAGCACTGCAACAAGATTCTCGTCAGCGAAGAGCTTCAGCTTCAGGTGGTTAAGGATGAGACTATGGAAGTCAAGGAGAAGTTCGGAGACGAGCGCCGCAGCGTGATTGAGCCAGCCGAGGGCGAGTGGAATCCTGAGGATTTCTATGCCGACGAAGATGTGGTGATCACAATATCCCACCTGGGCTATATCAAACGCACTCCGCTCACTGAATTCAAGACCCAGAACCGAGGTGGCGTGGGAATGAAGGCTTCGACCACCAGGGATGAGGATTTCATCGAACATATATACATTGCCAACATGCACAGCACCATGCTCTTCTTTACCGAGTTGGGCCGCTGCTACAAGCTCAAGGTGTTCGAAATCCCTGAAGGCAACCGCAATTCCAAAGGAAGGGCCATACAGAATGTGCTCCAGATAGACCCTAACGATTCCATCAGGACATACATCAAGGTGCCTTCACTGAAAAAGAACGATGACTTCATACGCAACCATTACGTGGTACTCTGCACCAAGCGAGGCATAATCAAGAAGACCACACTCGAAGCCTACGCCAATATCAGGGTGACAGGCATCAATGCCGTTACCATCAAAGATGGGGATGCCCTGCTCGAGGCCTCACTGACCAACGGCAACGCAGAGATAATGATGGCAGCAAGGAACGGACGCTGTGTACGCTTCAACGAGAGCGACATCAGGCCTATGGGCCGCAACGCTGCGGGTGTGAAAGGCATAAGCATAGAGGATGATGACGAGGTGGTAGGAGTAATATGCCAGAATCTGGATGCAGAAGACCTCGAGCAGAGGACTATACTTGCAGTAAGCGAAAACGGTTTCGGCAAACGCTCGCAGGCGGATGACTACCGCATAACTTCGAGGGGTGCCAAGGGCGTCAAGACCATGGATATCACCGACAAGACAGGCAAACTGGTGAGCATCAAGTCTGTACGTGATGACGAAGACCTTATGATCATCAACAAGAGCGGCCTTACCATACGCATGGCTGTGGACAGCATCAGGGTGGCAGGACGCGCGACCCAGGGCGTGAAACTCATAAGCATAAGGGAAAAGGACAGCATTGCAGCAGTTTCAGTGGTGCCTAAGCAGGAAGACGAGACCCCTGTGGCTGCTGAGAACCAGGCTGAAGAAAATGAAACTGATGCAGCAGCTGTAAACGATCAGAATACCGGCTCAGAAAAAGAATAAACAATCAAACATAACAATTGATATTATGAAAAAAATCATGATTCTTCTCGCGCTCGTGGCAGGCACACAGCTGGCCAGCGCACAGAAAACCGCAGAAGCCTGCAAAGCAGCCGTAGCAAAGGCAAAAGCAGCCTGTGACGACCCAAAGAAAGCAGCCAAGCCCGCAACATGGATTGGTCTTGCAAAGGCTGGACTGGAGGCTTATACAGCACCTCGTCTTGACGGTGACATGTTCATAGGCCATCCGCGTCGGGAGCTTGCAATGCTGCTCAGCAATGCAAAACCTCTTTCTACCACACAGGAGACTGTGGGCGGTGAAGGCTACATTGTTGACCACTATGCAACTTGCGACTTCTACTACAACTCTGCTGAAATACTCCAGTTCGTTGTCACAACAAAACCATACATCGACAACTCATTGGAGATGGCCCTGGAAGCATATTCAAAGGCTGCAGAGGTTGACCCTAAGGCAAGCAAGGCAAAAGACATCAAGGACGGTATCACCAAAGTGGCCACTTACTATCAGACTGAGGCCCTCAACTACTACACTTTCGGCAAGCTCGCGGAATCATCTTGCATGTTTGAGAAAGCAGCTGATGCCTACGCAACTGCACCTCTTTCAGTGACCGACAGCTCGCTCATATACAATTCAGGCCTCACCGCATTCATGGCCGGCAATCACGAGCGCGCAAAAGCCAAGATGGACAAGTGTATCAATATAGGCTATTACGAAGATGGTGAAGTTTTTGCCAAGTTCGGTGAGAGCTGCAAGGCCCTTGGTGACACTCTCAGCTGCAAGACTGCTCTTGAGACAGGTTTCACCAAGTTCCCTAACAACTCCAACATAATGGTGAGCCTGATCAACCTCTACATCGAGACTAAGGACGACCCACAGAAGCTCTTCTCTCTGCTTGACCTTGCAAAGAAGAACGATCCTATGAACGCTTCTCTGTACTATGTTGAGGGCAATACACGCAAACAGATGGGTCAGATTGACGAGGCTATCGCAGCATATGCAAAATGCGCTGAAATCAACCCTGAGTATGAGTTCGGTTACATTGGCATGGGTCTGCTCTACAATGACCTTGCTGTCAAATATCAGGAAGAGGCTCAGAATGAGTTTGATGATGCAAAATACAACGCTCTTGTAGAGAAATGTGACAAAGCTCTGAGGGACGCCATTCCTCCATTCGAGAAAGCCTTTGAGATAACAAAGACAATTCAGACTAAGGTTGGTATTGCTGACGCTCTCAAGAACATCTTCTTCCGCTATCGCAACGAGCCTGAGTACCAGGCCAAGTACGACTTCTACAACGAGTTCGTAAAGAGCAACAACTAAGCATAGGGTCTTAAAGACCAATTCAATAGGGTGGAGTGACCGAGCGTCCAAGCAAAGTCCTCCACCCTTATTGTTTTCATTGTCAGCAGCAATCAGTCGCGAAGATCCGTAATAACCCAGATTTTAGGATTGAGAGAAGCAGGATCAAAAACCATTTCAGCCTCAGAAAGAGCCGTCTTACGGCTTGCAGAACGCAAATTAAGCTCCAGCCTGACCCCATCCTCAGTAAGAGCAGAAAGATAGCTTATCAGTCCCGAATCATCATACTTCACATCCAAAGCAGCCTTTCTGGGATTCATGCCCATAAGCTCCATCATATGCTCAGGCGAAGTCTCAAGATTGACCTCCATAGGATTATAGACCACAGCCTCCTTGGAACTTCCATCCATAATCCAGCAGCCCACTGCATCATTGACGACCCTGAACTGCCCCGCCTCCAGACGGAAATAAGTATCCTGAGTAAACAGTTTGGCCTTGCCGCTTTGCTTATGTCCATCAGCAAGAGCCATCACATAACTGTACTCCAGTACAGTAAGCTCCCCCGCCCTGTCCGTAAAAAACAAGGCGGGGAATTTCAAAAGCATTATTGCAACGAGAAATTCCATAAACTATCTGCAATAAGCGTCCAAAATAGACTGCAGGCTCGCCAAATCCGGCACAAGCACTTCACGGCTCTTGGCTCCGCTCTGAGGTCCAACCACACCTGCAGACTCCAGCTGATCCATCACCCTGCCTGCACGGGCAAAACCCAGCTGCAGCTTGCGCTGTATGAATGAAGTGGAAATCTGCTGATTGAGTACAGCCAGCTTGGCCGCCTCCTCAAACATAGGATCCAGATTCTTCATATCCACAAGACCTCCAGGACCGGAGTCACCACCCATAGGAGATCCGTCAGGGTTCAGAGGTTCAGGCAGATAATAAGGACTTGAGCAACGCTGCTTATATCCCTGCTGCGAAGCAATATAGCTTGTAAGCCTCTCTATCTCGACAGTATCAACAAGGGCACACTGCACCCTCTCGGCTTCAGCACCGGTAAAGAAGAGCATATCACCCTTACCTATGAGGCGTTCAGCTCCAGGTATGCCCAATATGGTCTGTGAGTCCTGCCTCTGAGCAGTACGGAAGGCCATACGTGTAGGGAAGTTACCTTTGATGGTACCTGTAATGACATCCACTGAAGGACGCTGGGTGGCAATGATGACATGCAGACCTGCAGCACGGCCCTTGGCGGCCAGACGGTTGATGCTGTTCTCAATGCTGCGGCTGAGATTGCGGTCGGCTCCGAAAGTACTCTTTGTAAGGTCAGCATACTCATCCACAACCACCACGAGATAAGGCATGAAATGATGACCTTCTGTCGGCAGCAGCCTGCGGTTGCGGAACTTCTCATTGTAGTCCGTAATCTTGTTCTCGCCTGCAGCCGACATCAGCTTATAGCGTTCATCCATCTCCACGCAAAGAGAGTTCAGTACAGCCTCGGCATTCTTAGGGTCTGTAACTATGGCAGACTTGGCTTCATCCTCTGAATCTCCAGCCACAGGCAGCACGGCCAGATAGTGGTCTATCAGCTTGCTGTATTTCTGGAACTCCACCATCTTAGGGTCTATGAACACGAACTTGAGCTCAGTAGGATGTTTACAGTATAGCAAGGATGAGATTATTGCATTAAGGCCCACGGACTTACCCTGTTTAGTCGCACCGGCAACCAGAAGGTGGGGAGCATCCGCGAGGTCGAAAACCTTGGCTTTAGTGGTGATGGTATATCCCACAGCTATAGGAAGTTCAGCCTTGGAATTGCGGAAGGCGTCACTGTTCAGAATGGCCTTCAAAGGCACGACTGAAGGGCGGTCGTTCGGAACCTCTATGCCAACGGCATCGTCAAGTTTAACAACTCTGACCCCTTTTATGCCTATCTTTATGGCAATATCCTCTTCCCTGTTCTTCACCTGACTCAAACGCACTCCCTCACCCAAGATTATGCGATAGAGAGTGACAGTGTAGCCCACCGAAGCCTTGATGCTCTCAATGGAGATTTTGAAAGAGGCCAGAGCAGCCTTTATCCTCTCTGCATTACGCTGGGTCTCAGCCTCCGAAATAGGATACCTTTTCTCTGAATAGTCTTCCAGCAGGTCCAGAGACGGGAAGGTATAACGGTCCACATCGCTGCGTATATCCAGAGCCGGAAGCTCTTCCTCAATATCAGTGGACAAGCTGTCTTCAGGGCCGTTTATTACGACATTCACTCCATCATCATCCACAACATCATCCGCAGCATCAGTGCACTCATCTGCGACAGAAGTGTCGGCCCAAGCATACTCCGGTTCGGCAAACTCCTGCACCGGAACAGCCTCAAGCACCTGAGAAGTTTCCTCCTGCACCTCTTCTGAAAAACTTTCTTCTGCAGCCGGAGCACTCATATCTTGTTCAAGCTGACCATCCTGCACATCATCAAGTCCCTCAGCTTCAACCCTTTCATTCTGTTTTTGACGTGACAGCATTATGGCCAGCTGCTCAGGAAACATCAGTACAGCGAACACAGCCAGCAAAGTCAAAATGATTATGGGGGTCACGATAGGACCGCATATGTTCAACAAGGACTCTGCCACAAAGGTGCAGGCCCCTCCGCCAAGGCCGTTGCCGAAAAGGTTAAGCACGGAATCTCCGCAAAGCACAGATACATAGCCCAGCAACATTCCCAAAAGGCAGATTCCCGGAATGGCCGCAAGCAATATCCTCATCCACTGCACTTCCCTCTGTCTCACCAGCCTTACAGCCACAGCAAAAAGCAGCAGGCATAGAACCAGGGCACAAATTCCGAAAAGATCCCCCACAAGGAAGGCTCCGAGGCTCGAGCCCAATATGCCGGCTGCATTTCCTACGGCCTCCTCACCGGAAAAGAACTCTCCGGCAGCAAGAAGGCTCTGGTCCTCTTTCCAATGGACCATATATGATATTGAAGAAATGGCAGAAACCACTGCCAACAACCCTATAATCAGGGCCGAAGCCAGTCTCAACGCTCCACTCTCCTTCCAAGTGACGAAAAGTGCCGGAACTTTCTTCAACTTCATGGCTATCTGCGGCCTCCTTTGCGCTGGTTGTTACCGCGGTTACCCTTGTTGCGGCCCTTATTGTTATTGTTGTTTTTCTGCGAAGGATTGAGGCCGGGACGGTTGAAGCTTGCCTTCTTGGAAAGCTCTGTCAGCACCATGCCTTCCGGTACTACCAGACGTCCTTCCGAAAGTTTCTCGATATCCTGGAAAATGGTGGCATCGCTCACGCTGTCCTTGTTCCAGATCAGATACTGGGTACGCATATAGACGGCCAGATCATGAATCATCTGGGTCTTCAGTTCCCCGTCTTCGAGCCCTGACACCAAATCAATGACATTCAATATATTGCGGCCATAATGCATGGCCTTGAGAGGCTTCTTCTCCACAGGTACCATCTGTGGAGTCTCATGTATATCCGACTTCTGAGGCTTGGGATAAGGAGAATCTATGTCCAAATCATAATCTGCCATCACGAAAAGGTTGTCCCAAAGGGTGCGTTCCCAATTCTCCTGCTGATGTATGGAAGGGTTCAGCAACTCCATGGTACGCACTACGGCACGGGCCTGCTGACTGCGTTTCTCCCTGTCCTGTATGGATTTGACCTGCTCCACCATCTTCTGTACCAGGCGTCCGTACTCCGGAAGGGTCAATTTCTCCCTGTGCGTGTTATATTCCAGCACAGACACCACATTATCCTTGTTTTCTATATTATCCATAGCTTCCATATTAATGCTCAATCCACAAATTTACTGCAATTTATTCTGGTATACAAACCAAAGATGAGCTTTCACACAAGTATATCCCATATTCAGGAAGAGCTCACGATATTCCTCCACCTGCCTGTCATATTCAGGGCGGAAAGTTCCGAACTTGAAATCCACAATCACTACGCTGCCGTCAGCACCCATTATGATGCGGTCGGGGCGGTGCATGGTCCCGTCAGGAGCTATCAAAGTCTGTTCCATCATCACCCTCGTTCCACTGCTGCGCTCAGGGAAAAATTCGGAGTGCGAAGCAATTCTCCTTCCCAGAAAGTCCTGCACAGCCTTAGCCTCCCCCTCGGAAATCAGGCCCTGTGCGACGCTCGTGGCCACTGCCTTCTCCAGCTCATCGGGATATTCCACCCGGGAGAGTATATCATGGTACACCATTCCCCTCTCACGGAAGTTCAAGGAACTGAGGCCCTCGCCCTCACGTGTAAAGAAATCGGCTGCATATGGGCGGACCATAAGCCTGTCGCCTATGTCGTAATGGGCAAAGTTCAGGGGCAGCTGCTCCAAGCTCTTCTCTTCCTCCTTTGCGACATAATCTTCCACGCTGCCCCACAAAGTATCCTTGCCCTCGCTGAACTTGTACAAGAGTTCACCTATATTATTGTATGTCAGGTTCTTCTTTATGGTGGAGCTTAGTTTCATGCCGTATTTTGCACGTGTAGTTGCCACATACATGAGGTTTATGGCATCAAGTGCCTCATTGAAGAGTTCCTGCACGCAACTGTCATGAAAATTGCTGTTTACCGCATTGTCGTTCACGCAGACATGATATAGGGCATCTGAATAAGCATCCAGCAGGCCGCCCGACTTGGAAGGCTGCAGCCACAGGCAGTCGCGCATCTTGTCGGCCAGCACCAGTTCGTCAAGGAAAGGCACTATGACATAAGAAAATGCCAATCCCTTACTTTTATGTATAGTACTTATTATCACAGCATTATTGGCCTGCGAACTGTTTACGCTCGGACTGGATTCCTCCCAATGCCTCAGGAATTCTTTGAGATTGTTGCCATTGTTGCTGCTATAATCCAAGACAAAATCCATGAAAGAAGCAATATATATGGACTCTTTGTCGCAGTCCTCGCGGCACTGGGGGTTGTCATGCAATATGCCGTACATGCTCTCGGCCAAGCCCACCAGTCCATGATAAGCCTTATCAAGCTCAGCTGCACCATAGCTCTTCGCAACGAAGGATCTGAGCTTGTCTTCCCCGTTCCCCGCCATGGACATCAACGAAACAATGCGGCGCACTGATACCGAGCTCTTCAGATTGAGCGACGACTCTGTCACCACATCAATGCCATTGTCTATCAGATGTCCTGCCACCAGGGTGCCCAGACTATTCTTGCGCACGAGCACGGCAATCTCTGAATAAGGCACCTTATGCTCATCATGCAGGCAGCGTATTGTGGCAAGCAAATCATCAAGCTCAGCGCTGCGCTCATCAAAGAAGGCAAGCTGCACAAAACCACCGTCCTGCTCCTTAGGCCTTGCCGGCTGCTGTTCACAAGCTTCGTAGATGCGGCTTAC
>CAMFRR010000004.1 GCA_945982095.1 uncultured Bacteroidales bacterium | reverse complement strand
TACACGTAAGGAGTCGTCGGCAGCGTCAGATGTGTATAAGAGACAGCGGTGGAAGCCTTGTTGCCTGAGAAAATCTGGCAGCTCATGATGCGTACACCGGGATTGGTACCGTCGCCGCCGGCTATGGAGCTGATGCCCACGCCATTGTTGTTCACTGCGCCTATCACGCCGGCTACATGGCTGCCGTGACCGGAATCCTGCATTGAATCAGTGGATATCACTCCTGTATTCCAGGCAAAGTTGTAGCCGTAAACGTCACCGGCATAACCGTTGCCGTCGGCATCTTCATGTGAACGGAATTGCTCGCCTTCGTTGATCCACATTGCGCCGGCCAGGTCAGGATGGGTATAATCCACACCCTCGTCCAGCACAGCTACCACTATAGAAGGATGTCCTGTGCAAAGCTCCCAGGCTTTCTTAACGTTCACGTCGGCGCCTGCACTGAATTTGCTCTGACCAAGGTCTCCGTTGTTGATGAGGTCCCACTGCATGCCCAGGCTTGGGTCATTGAAGCCGGCAGCTGCACTGCGCCTGAGCTGATCGGCTGGCATTGCCATAGCCTTGCCGTTGTAGGCTTTCTTGATTTCACGGTTGCAGCTTATTATGCTGACCTCGCCCAGACGGCTGAGGCCTGCGATGACCTCTTCCATTGGAGCATTTTCATCAAAGCGAATGCGGTACCACAGGTGCAGGCCGTCACGTCTTGTGCGGGCCTCGTTCCTGCTGTCCACAGGGAAAATCCTTTCTATGGTGTAGGAATTCACAATCTCCAGCACTTCTTCTACGGAAGGGATGTTGCAGCGGGTCATGCTCTGCATAGGACCGCTCTTTGTCAGGCCTGCCTTGTCAAGTATATCAGCCACCCTCTCATCGAAACGCACCAACAGCTCACCTCTTATGGCGTCAGGACCTATCACTATGTCCTGGGCAGTCAGAGGGCCTTCCTGCAGGGGCTCATCTATGGCTTTGCAGCTGAACAGGCAGGATGCAATGGCAATGTATGCAAAATGTCTGAGTTTCATTGTCTGTAATTTTATTCTTCTTCGTCCTCCTCCGTACGGTTGGCAGGGTTGTATTTCTTGTTAACGTATTCTTTGTAGTAGTAGTCCAGGCTGGCAGGAGCATTGCTGAAACCTGCGCTGTTGCCTTTCTGGTCCTTACCCTCCTGCGGGAACACCAGGGCATCTGGCATCCAAAGGTCGAGGCAAGGGTGGTAGAGCAGCCACTCCGGCAGTTCTCCTGTGAGCCTGTTGAGGTTGCAGGTGAAGAGCTTGGCATTAGGAAGAACCTTAGGAAGGCCTATGAGCCTGGTCGGAAGGGTGTCGCAGGCATTGACCTCTGCAGCTGTCCAAACCGGCACTTCGCCCACCATATCAGGGATATTGCCCTGGAAATAATTCACAGAAAGCACAAGAGTATCAAGTTTGTCCCATTTGAGCAGACGCTTAGGGAAAGACCAGCTTCCGTCTTCATTCTCGTCGTGTTCGTCCAGCATGCCTCCAAGATTCTTGGTCTTGTTGGAGTTGGAAAGGTCATATACCACATGTCTCTGGTTGGCATTCATTATAATGCTGTGCAGATTAGGGAAATTGGTCTCGTTGAGAATCTCAGGGAAGGTCTGGAAGTTGTTGCTTGCAAGGTTGAGGTATTCCAGATTCTTGAGTTTGGTAAAATACTCAGGAAGTGTGCTCAGACCATATGCAGCAATTGTAAGGCGCTTGAGCTGAGTGAGTTCGCATATGTGCTCGCCAGGCTCCAGATCCAAAAGGAAGGTGTTCACGTTGGCAAAGAATTCAAGTTCTTCTGCTGCAGTGAGATATTTAACCTGGAAAGGCAGCGGCTCCTTGATTCCGAAGAGATAGAATTTGGCATAGCGTACCCTGCCTTTGTTAGGACCGGATTTATAAACTTCTACATTTGGCCAATGCTCCATCCTTTCTTCGGTTGGGAACTCGGCATAACAGCCCAGAGCACGGTTTATGGCTATGAGGGCGAGAGAGTCTCCTTTCACACCTATCTCTATAGGGTCAGCACCGTTCTGGTTGATGCGAAGCACATCCTGGCGTGAAGGTTCCACAGCAGGATCCAGAGGTTTGAAGCTGATTTCTCCGCCGCGGGCCTCCTGATAGAAGTTGGTGTTCCATTCGAAGTCAATGTTGACTTTGCGTGGACGTGCGCCCCTGTTCAGCACCAGCTCACCCATCTTGTAGCTGAGCCAAGGCTGCATTTCCTTAGGAATAACCACCTCAAAAGGCACATTGGAGCTTACCTGTATGCTGAACTTACGGTCTTTGAGAGGGGCATAGCTCACAAGGTTCACATCGGTTTCGGAAGAAACTATGCTGTGCTCGAAGCCTTTCTGATGCACCTTGATGTCTTTCCTTTCTCCGGTGGACAGCATTTCTATACGCACCAGACCCTCACGGGAAGTGAATGCGAGAGAGGAATCCACCATAACGCGGCATTCCACGCTTCCGCGTCCGTTGGCAGGAGACACGGTAATCCATGGATCCTGGGTCTTGGCAACCCACTCCCCCGGTGCGCTCAGATTGAGCTGGATCTCAGCTCCCTCTGCTTCAGCCTCAATGTTGTCCATATCTACATTGAAGTCTACCAGAGGCTCATGACACGAAATGGCCGCAGTCGCTACCATAACCATCATGGCCATATTTATTGCAAGTCTTTTCATGTCAGTACTATTCCTTTACTATATATTCACAATTACGTATATCCTGTGTAGTGTCGTATATCAGGTAGAACCTGCCGCGAGAATATTCATAGCAAATGTCGCTGGCGTCGAATATGATTTCAGGGTTGTCGCTGATATCGAGGTAATAGCAAAGTGTTGAAATGGTGTCATCCACCTTGCCTAGGTTGTTGGATCCGAGGTACAGACCCCTGAGTCCTTTATGTTTGTATATGCCTGTAGGCCATTCGGCCAGACAGCGTGCGCCGTTCTCGTTCCTCTGTCCCCTGATTGCAAATACAGTGAGGTAAGCGCAGTCAAGTGGAGTGAAAGGGAAATTCTTGAACCTGTTGTAGGATATGTCTATTCCATAGAGGTAAGGCATGTTGGTGGCTATCATCTCGTCTGACAACTTCTTGAGGTGGTTGTATGACAGGTCGAGTGAAGAAATGTCCACCACTGTCTTTCCTACGAAACACTTTTTCTCGAAGCCCTCCAGTGAGCAGCCCCTCAGGGCAAAGTTGGTGATGATGGAGTTGGACTCGGCGAAAGCTGCAGGGAACATGGTAAGTTCCTCGTTGTTGTTGAGGGTGAGGGTTGTAACCTTAAGACCCTTATAGCCGTTGCCTGCGTTCTGGACGCGGCTTATGTGGTTAAACGAGAAGTCCACAGAACCCATGGTGTAGACCGACTTGGCATCGAAGATGTCAGGGAATTCGGTCAGGAGATTGTTGCTTGCGGTGAAGTTCTCCACATCGTCCATATTGCAGAACACTCCGTTCTCGTCCACAGGGAACTCCGTCAGGCGGTTGTTGTTGATAAAGAATTTGGTAGGACCTATCTCGCTGCCGAAGGCTTCGGTAATGCGCTCTATCTTGTTGCTTGCAAGATCCAGAAGTCCTATCTTCGGCATTCTCTTTATCGCAGCTCCGTCCAGGACAGTCATGTTACAGTTGTTCATGTAGAGAATCTGTAACTTGGCTGCAGAAGGGCTCTTGGACAACATATCCACAATCTTCTCTGCCTCGCCCTCTCCCAGCTGAGGGTTGTATCCCAAATTGACTACCTCCAGGGCCTTGAATTTCGAGAAGACCTCAGGAGCCTTGGTCATTTTAGGACAGTTGTAAATCTCTATCTCTTCAAGACTCTCGAGCTCGCCCATCTCCATAGGCAAATCCTCAAGCAGGCCGTTGGCTACATAGAAGCGCTCCAGCTTGTGCAGATTGCCCATCTCCTTAGGGAGTTTGGTGAGACCGTTGCAAAGTGTGCCCGGTCTTACGTCTTTGAGCTGTATGCCCTCAGGCCTGCTCATAGCCATAATCTGCTCCTCGCTGTATTTGTCGTAAAGGGCAATTTCTGGAATTGCGATATCATGCTCCTTAAGCGCCCTGGCAATAGGCTCAGAAAGCTGGCTTGCTGGGTGCATCATGTCCATATACTCTTTGTGGCGATTGAACCTTTCAACATCGCCTCCGTCACGCTTGAGAGTAGGGTCATATCCGAACATATTGATGTCATTGTGTGAGCCAAGATAAAGCTCAGTAAGCTCAGTGAGCTTGCCTATTGCAGGTGAAAGTTCGCCCTTGAAACAGAAATCGCCTATGTTGATGAGAGCTACACGTCCGTTTGGATGAAGCTGCACTCCAGGCTGGTCGCCCCAAAGATCCGGAGACTTGTGCTCGAAATCCCAGTTAGCGCCTTCAGCCCAATCCTCGCCTATGTAGTACCAGTTAGGGCCGTCCAGAGACTCCCATATTTCCCTGAGGGCATAATAATCCTTGAGGTAGGCTGCCGCCTCGTTCATTGTGACAGGAACATTTACCTCTGTGGTGCTGTTGTCCTTAACCTCGAAGATATCCAGACCCTGCTCCACAGCGGCAGCGTGAGGACTGCCTGTCTCCAGCAGGTCACCGTCCTTGTCATAGAGAGTATACGAAACCAGCTTGTATTTTCCGGCCCTGAGGCTCACCTTTGTGGTGCAGGCCTGACTAGAAGTCATGTAGTCATCCTCCTTGTCATCCGACTCATCGAAATGAATGTCGAATGAGGTCTCGAGATCACGCACCTGTGTCCTTACTCCTGTCACAGTGTTGCTCAGCACGAGCTCAGCCTTGCGTATTTCATCGAAGGTATATGAGCTTTCGGCAGAAGACTTGGCACCCGAAGCGAAGAACTTGGTGAAGGTGAACATAGCCTTGCCGCGTGGAGTCACATCTGCTGTGAGGTCATGCACGGTAAGACCGCCTTCAACAATGTCGAACTCGCCGCCATTGCCGGATTTGTAGACTTCATTGTCCAGATTGTCGAAAATAGTGTAAGTCACCACCTTGTAGTTACCGGTAAGCAGCTTGATACGGGCGCTGCGCACTCCGTACTCAGCAGACTCCGCATCAGCATATGACAGGGTAAGTGTCTGGCTGATTGAGACTTCGCCATACTGGAGCTGAACCATAACCTTTGAAGCGTCCCTCAGATAATCCAAAGACGCCTTGGAACCTTCGTAAGAAGCTTCCTTGTAGATTTTGAACTGGGCATAGCCGTAGCCGCTGTCCCTCTTGTCCGAAATTTCTTTCGAACAAGATGAGAACGCGGTCACGAGCATAAATGCCGGAACAATAAACTTCAGCAGTTTCGTAATATTCATGATAATATTAAAATTTTCTACTCATCGATGGCTGTGCAGACGAGGATGAGGTATGGCATATAATCCATTTCGCTCTTCTTCCAAATGAAGAAGTCGACCTCATTCTTCTTGGTCATGTATACCGACATCTTGTCTGAACCTTCCATCTCACAAGACAACCAATATCTTCCGTCACCCACCTCATCATGGTATGCGAGGCCCCAGGTAGGAGCGCCAGGAACTTTGAGTGTGGCGTTCATGGCCTCACCCTTGTAGACGAGCTGATAAACGTTCTCCCTGTCAAAGTTGCCGAACTCGCCCTTTACAGTCTGGTAAAGTTCGTCGCTGCAGAGCTCGAGTGTAGCATTCTGTACAAGTGAAGGATATGCGAAGCTTATAGGAGCCTCGGCGCCTGAACCGGCCTCAGGGTCATACATTACCTTAACGATGGCAAATACCTTCTGACACTCAGGCTCATAGCAATAAGGGTGGTCGCAAACCCTCTCATAATAAAGCAGATAGATGTAGGATCCTGCCTGTACAGTCTCGTCAATGGTAATGTCGAGGGACTTCTCATCCACAGGTTCAGGTCTAAACTCGGTGAAGTTCTCTATAGCAGAGCCGTTGGCATCCATGGCTGCAAGGTTGAAGTACTCCTTGGTACCTTCTATCCTGGCCTTGTGTGAAGCGATTGCAACTTCGTAAATCTCATCTATGTTGAAGTTCATCTTCAGCATGTCGAATTCCTCGTTGCCGGCAGCAAGTTTGGTCACCTTGCCTGTACCGCTTGCAAGAGAGAAGAGATTGTCTGAAGTGCCTGAACCTCCTCCAGGGTTGGTGTTGTACTCGCAGATGAGCACGCCCATAGCGTTGTCATTGGAATCGTAGAAGATTACGAAAGCAACAGGATTCTGCTCGCCCGGATCATCCATCCACACTGCAACGTTCTGTTTCTTGCCTCCGAATTCAGAAACTGACATCCAGAAAGTATTGTCTTCATTCTTGAGATTGTTGTCGTAATCCCTTACATCGAATGAGGCATATGGCTGATTGAGTACGAGTGAGCAGCTTGAATACTGGTCTGAGAAGGTGAGGTGATAAACCTGCTCTGCACCGTATTCTCCTGAAACCCATCCATACTTGTCAGGGTCGGCTTCAGCAAAAGTGTACTTATAATTGTCTGCAGTCTCATCAACTGAAATGAATGCAGGTTTGATTCCATCCTGATTGATGATGCAAGCTATATAATCTTCGTATTCGGCCTTAATCTCTGTACCGCTGGCATTCAGCAGAGCGTCAACGTCAAGATTTGCCATGGTATATGGCAGGGCAAGAAGCACGGCCTGACGTGCAGCACCTTCGTTGAGGTCTACGCTTGTCATGGCAGTGATGTTGCGGAGGAAGCCGCTCTCGCCTTCCTTGTAATTCATCTCAGTATGGATCCAGCTTGCAAATGAAGTTTCGAACCACTCCTGCTCAGCATTCCACTCAAGGGCAACTACCCTTGCACCATCAGCAGCCCTGAGATACATTACTGCCGGCTGGTCAACATAACCCATAGCCTGTTTGAGCTGGCCCTGTTTGTTGAAAGTGAACTCTTCGTTGCTCTGAATCTCCATCCTGTTGCCAAAAGCCGGGATAGTGAGGGCTACAGGAATCGAGAAGGCATCAGCATCTGCGGAAGTGAGGAATTTAAGCTCCACTGTGCTTCCGTTTGCAATGCTAGGGTCGCAGGTCAATGAGAGAACGGTCTCAGTCACATCGCCTGTAGATTCCACAACACTTGCAGTCACGAAATCGCTGCCTGTGTTGAGCATCCATGAGAAGTTGGACTCAATCTTGACAGGGACAGTATATGTGAGGTCGCCAGGGAAGGTGATGAGCTCAAGAGACTCAGCAGCCTGATCTGAATAGACATAGCTTTCTCCCTCTTTCTTGAATGAATACTCATCAGTTTCAGCTGCAAAAATTGCGAACTTCCTGTCAGCGCGTACCCTGGTTATCTTGGCTATCTCCTGGCTCTTTTCAGCCATTGTAAGCATTACAGTACAAACGCGGTCCTCAAAGTCAGTTCCATCAGAGAATTTGACGCTTACTTTCCTGGCCTCGCCTGCGGTACCGCTGACTTTGGTCTCGAGCATTCCGTTGTCATCAATGCCGAACCAAGTGCCCACGCCCTCTCCGTCAATTGTGAGCGACCAGTCGAGGTTGGCGTCAAAAACGACATCAACCGACTGACCTGCAGAAGCCATAAGTGTCTGCATCTGAGGGAAAACCGGTTCGATTACCGGCTTGTTCTCCTTACAAGCGGCTGCGAAAAGCACCAGGCTCAACGCAAAAGCAATCTTTGTGATAATGTTCTTCATAGTATATGTCATTTATTGTCATTGCTGTCATGATATGGATCCAGCTCATTGTCGTCATCGCCGGCCATACCTTCTCTTTTGAGTCTGCGGGCCTCCTCAGTGCTTATCCACTCCATTACATTATAGAAGTGGCCTACAGTGCCCACTATGGCATTGAGATCCTTTACGTACATCTCTGTCCATACGAACAAATATTTTCCGCAAGGATAGTAATATGAATTGTATCTTGAGCTGGTCTTGATCCTGATTCTGTCATCACCATGGGCCATGCCGAAGAAAGAACCTTCGTCACTCATGGACTGGCCTTCAGGTACGGTTACCAGGGTGTTGAGCACGTCGTTTTCATCATTGTTCAGCTCAATCTCCACATCGTAGCCGCGCAACATCCAGTTGTGGCATATGATGGTATTGGGTTTCTCTGGGTGAGCCGAAGTCCTTATGAGCCTGTTGTAAGAGCCATATGGATTGTAAGACTGCAGCCAGGTTGAAGAAAGTACGCACCAGCCTGTGAAATCATTTATATCCAGAGGACAGGCTTTGCGCAAAACCACCTTGCCCAGGCGCCCTATGCCCGGCATCTCCAGTTCGTCAGGCATCACAAGCGACAGACAGAAACCAAGAGAATCAGCAGGGTCCAGGTTTTCATACAAGCCCTGTACCAGGACATCTGCCCTATTCTCTCCGGCCGGAATGGTGATGGTGTTGGATTTGAGACGGTAATGCAGATTCTCGGTTGCATTGCTCATTGCATCTATCACCTCCACGCCGAAAGTACGGTCATAAGAGCACTTGACTGTGGAAACTACAGGAACTTTAAAGTACTCCACATCTTTCTGCACCGGATATACGGCCACGGTGTCGGCGAACATCACATACTCGGCATCATGGTAGATGTTGGAGTTGTGAGTGCATGACATGGCCAGCATGCAGACAAGACATAATAATATATAGTGTATTTTTTTCATAATCTTCACGATTCTATCTGTTGCTTTCGTTTGGCTGAATCTCAGATCCCGGAGCCTCAAGCTCGTTGCGTGGAATAGGCCATACGAAGAATACATTGTCAGGCTCTATCTTGAGTGAGCTTCCGTCAGCAACGCATGAACTCTGAGGCTTGCGCTCGAAACCCTTGTGCCAGCGTTTGAGGTCGTGGAGGCGGAATCCTTCCATTACCAGCTCGCGGGCCCTTTCATCGCTTATGTTCTGCAGCCAGTTCTCCTCGTTAAGCGATACTGTGCTTCCGTTTGAGAA
Organism: uncultured Bacteroidales bacterium; assembly: GCA_945982095.1. Taxonomy (GTDB): domain Bacteria; phylum Bacteroidota; class Bacteroidia; order Bacteroidales; family UBA932; genus Cryptobacteroides. The sequence continues at coordinate 5,789 of CAMFRR010000004.1, read as the reverse complement.
ACGGTTCTTGCGCAGTGTGTTGATGTCGTTGCTTGCCTTTGAGAACTCGCCCAGTCTGCAGTATGCCTCGCTGCGAATGAGATAGGTCTCGGCAAGACGCAGGGGTTTAGGCATGCTCACGTGATATATGTTGAGATCTATAAGTGACTCATTTCCATAGTATTTCACAAGCAGAGGCCATTTGAGCTGATGGCTGTAGCCAGTCTGCTGCTCGCTGAGGTATGTGTCTGTACGCCTGTCGTTGCTGTTGAAGAGGTTTATGAAATCCTGTCCCGGAACATAGTCTGGATAGAAATAGTAGTAATCCCTTGTGAATCCGAGGAATATGGAGCCCAGAGCCGAACCGTAGGAAGTGGAAGTGAAGCCCAGTTTGAAGATGATCTCATATGAGGCATCTGCCTGCCAGAGATAATCCAGATAAGTCTGAGTCTGGGTGTAATAGTTCTTGCAGTCCGCAAGTTTATAGTCTCCGCTTTCGATAACGGTGGTGGCATGTTCCACTGCAGATTTCCAATCCTGCATATAGAGGGCTACACGTGCCCAGAGTGCATGCACCGCTCCGTTCTTGGCATAGACTGCATTGGATGCATTGTCATCAGGATCCAGCAGGCCGTCGGCATTCTTCAGGTCTTCCAGCACCAGGGCATATGACTCTTCGAGGCTGGCACGCTTTTTAGGAGCAGGGTTAAAATAAGATGTTGCGAGAACCACGCCAAGTTCATCCTTTGCCGTTGCAGGCTCGTAAGCCTTGCAGAAGCATTTGAGCAACTCACTGTATGCCAGTGCCCTGCAGAAATAAACTTCACCGGTCAGGGCATCGAGAGCCTTGATTTCTTCATCATCATACATCTTGGCCTTCAAATCTCCTATCTTGTCCAGATAGTAGTTGCACTGTCCGATTACAGAATACAATCCGCTGTATACGCTCTCAATGTACTGATCGTCGGAACGCACGTCCCATTTCCAAAGGTTGAAGTAGGCATTTGAGTTGCCTTCAACCGCATAGACGAAATCAGCCATGAGATCCGGAGCAAGGGTAAGGGCTCCGGTGTAGAGACTGCCGCCCTTCATTGTGTTATAAATGCCGTTAACCATCTGCTCGGCATCCGTGAGGCTGGCCATTCCCTCATCTATAGGTATATAGTCTCCGGGAGTCTTGTTCAGACAGGAGCTGAACACGGCCAAGGCCGCAAACAGTAGTGTAATTTTGTTTATTATGCTTTTCATCTTCTGTCCTCCTTAATTAGAATCTCAGGTCAAGTCCGAAAGTGAACTGACGTGACATAGGGTACTGGGCTGCATAAATGTTCGAGGCTCCCTCAGGATCGAGACCGGAGAAGCCGGTCACAGTGAAGAGGTTCTGGGCCTGGAAATATATGCGGGCATATTTAGGGAAGCTGTATGCCAGCATGAGGTTCTTGAGCCTCAGGAAAGAGGCGTCCTCAAGAAGTCGGCTGTCAAACTCGGTAAAGATGCCGTGACGAGGGATATCGGTTACGTCTCCAGGTTCCTTCCACCTGTCATAGAGCAGACGGTTGGACTGGTTGTAGGTCATGAAACGTCCGTTGGACTCGTCAAAGTAGCGGTCGTTGTTCACCATGTAGCGTCCTGCCACATAGCTGAACTGTGCAGAAAGGCTCAGGCCCTTCCAGCTCAGAGTAGTACCGAAACCTCCCTGAACAGGAGCATGATAGGTCTTGCCCATGAGCACCTTGTCTTCAGGACGGAATTCAGTGGTTATGTTGCCATCCTTGTCATACCAGAGGGCATCGCCATTGGCCGGATTCACACCTGCGTAACGGTTCATATAGAACTCGCCCAGAGGACGGCCCACCACAAGCTTGGTGTTGGTATTGGCATTTTCATACTCGGTCACACCATTGTAAAGCTCGGTGATACGGTTGAAGTTGTAGCCTGTGTTGAAGTTGAAATCCCAGTTGAAATCGCCTACATGCAGGAGATTGGCATTGAGGTTGAGTTCCACACCCAGGTTTATCATCTTGCCCACATTCTCCCAGCGGTAGCCGTAGCCATTGGACTGGGCGTAAGACAGAGGCACTGCCATCAGCATGTCTGTGGTGTACTTGTTATAGAACTCAAGATCAACATTCAGACGGCTCCAGAATCCCATATGAGCAGCAAGGTTAGTGGTCCAGGTACTCTCCCATGTAAGGTCGTCGTTGCCCGGCTGGGTAGGACGCATTGCGCTGTCACCCACATAGTTGCCGTTGCCTCCTATGAGAGCGAGGTGCTCGTAGTTAGGAATTGAAGAGTTGCCTGAGGTACCGCTTGAAAACGATATCTGGGCATTGGAAATCCAATCCCTGTGGGCGTTCATGAAGCTTTCGTTACGCATGTTCCACATAAATCCCACGCCTCCGAATGCGCCCCAACGGTGATTCTTGCCGAAACGTGAAGAACCGTCCGTACGAAGCGAAGCGTCAAGGTAGTATTTATCCTGATAGCTGTACTCTCCCCTTCCGAAGAAAGATACGCTGGCATAGTCGCTGTCTGAGAAACTGCTCCATCCTGTCACCCTCGTAGCGAAGGATATGTCGGTGAGCATATCGTTGGTCTGGCCTTTGCCTGTGACTGAGAAGCCCTCACGGTGGTAGTTCTCACCCTCCTGACCCAACATGAATGTGAAGTCGTGTATGGACGAGAGGTTGAATTTATAGGTAAGGGTGTTGGATATCTGAAGGTCAAGGGCATCGCTCGAAGAACGTGCAGCTGAACCCTCGCCCTGGTTTGGCTTATAGCTTGGGAAAGACTGGCTGAAACCTGTAGAGTGTGAGTAGTCGGCAGAAACCTGGCTGCGGAACACGAGGTTGCGATAGAGCTCGAACTCTGCGAACACCATTGCCAAAGCCTTGTATTTCTTGTATTTCAGAGGGTTGTTCTGAATCCACTCCAGAGGGTTCTGACCCTGTCCCTTCCAGCTGCCGTCATTGATTGAGGCCAAAGAGCCGTCAGCTTTGTAAGGATTCCAGTAAGGGAGCATGAAACGGGCAGCTGAAATAGGGGTCACCAGATTGTAACTTCCTTCGTCAGCCTGCTGTATATTCTGATAGTTGAACATGGTGTTCACACCCATCTTCAGCCATTTGGCCATGCGCTGCTCGACGTTGGCCCTGAAAGAGTAACGTTCGAAGGCTGAACCCGGAGCGATACCGTCCTGGTTATAATAAGCACCTGAAATGAAGTAATTGTTTTTCTCGGTGGCGCCGGATACGGCAAGTTCATAGCTGTGCAAGAGAGCTGCCTTTTTATATACAGCCTCCAGCCAGTTGGTATTTATCTGAGAGAGGACGTCATAGTTCTGGCCTGCGGTCATGCCCACTTCTTTCTCATACGCAATGCGCTCTGCGGTGTTCATTATATCCCAGTTACCGTGAGCTATGTTCGAAATACCTACCTGAGCCTTGAAATTAATCACCGGCTTGTCCATGTTGCGGCCGCGCCTGGTAGTGATAACAATCACACCATTTGCTGCACGCGCACCGTAGATGGAAGTTGAAGAAGCATCTTTGAGCACAGACATGCTCTCGATATCCGCAGGGTTGATGGTATTGAAATCCGAAGCCGAAATGGCCACGCCGTCCAGAATATAGAGAGGCGCTGTACCCGAGTTGATGGAGTTCGTGCCTCGTATTGTCATTGTAGCTGAGGCACTTGGCTCACCTGTGCTTGACAATACGGTCAATCCGGCAACCTGACCCTGAAGGGCCTGGTCAAAGGCAGGAACAGGCGTATCTTTCAATTTATCGGACTTGACTGTGGCCACAGAACCCGTGACCGTACCTTTCTTCCTCACACCATAGGCCACTACCACGGCATCTTCAATTTTTATACTTTCAGTCTTCATGGCTACGTCTATGACGCCTCCCTGCTCTGGTACAGGCATAATAGTGTCCTCGAAACCTATGCTGGAGAAAATCAGCATAGTACCGGGTGCGGCCAATATTTCATAATTGCCGTCCAGGTCGGCCACAACTCCGCCACCTTGATTGTCCATCACGGATGCGCCTATGAGAGGCAGACCGTCATCTGCAGAAGTGATTACGCCGCGCACTGTTACTTTTTGCTGTGCGGAAACGTCCAGGGCAACAAATAACAGCAGCGTTGCAAGTACATGCCTGAAAGTACTCCTGGCTGCAGAATTGGCAGAACGTGATGCTTTGATAAAATCCGATAACAACATCAATATCTTGTTTAATTAATAATATCTGATTACCGCTATATGCTTACTCTCAATTTGAGATATTTGCTTAATAAACGTAACTTATTTCATTGAAATTATAACAAAACGTAAGTAGGCCAATTTCAATTTATAAGCAGCATACGTATTTTGGCCGGCAAATTTACAAATTTTTCTGCATAAAGACTAATTTTTTACAACATAAGCTTACAAATTGTAAGTAAACTTGCAAAAATCAGGCCTTAAACCCCTACAATTGTATGAGTTACAAATTTAAGCGCAAGACTTATGTCCCCCTTAAAGATTTGAAGCAAAAAAAGAGGATGACAGCGTGTCATCCCCTTTGTTATAGTTATGTATGGAACATTATTTGCCGAACTGGGCGCGCAATACCTCATTCTTGGCATCTGCGTCAGAACCCTTGATTCCGAAGTAGAACTTAATCTTTGGCTCTGTACCTGAAGGACGTACGGTCACAACGTCACCGGCCTCATTGTAGAACTGGAGTACGTTTGAAGCTGGAAGACCTGTGGTCTCAGGCTTGCTGTAGTCCAGCACTTTCACTACAGGCGAACCGGCCATCTCCTTAGGAGGGTTGTTGCGGTACTCGGTCATGATGGCAGCGATTTCCTCTGCACCTGCCTTGCCTTTGCGAACTACAGAGATGAGAGACTCCTTGTAGTAGCCGAACTCTGCGTAAATGTCCTGGAGCAGCTGATAGAGAGTCTTGCCCTGATCGGCAGCCCACGCAGCGCATTCAGCAACCATAGCGCAAGAAATTGGAGCATCCTTGTCACGTACGAACTCGCCAATGTTGAAGCCGTAGCTCTCTTCGCCACCGCAGATGAACTCGCCCTTGCCTTCATTTCTCTTGACAACGTCGGCAATCCATTTGAAGCCTGTGAGCACATTGTATACTTTCACACCGTATTTCTCTGCAATTGCACGGATGAGCTCTGTGGTCACTATGGTCTTGACGCAGTACTTGGTGCCGTCAAGCTTGCCGAGCTCGTTCCAGCGGCGCAGTATATAATAGGTAAGGATGGATGCAGTCTGGTTGCCTGTCATAAGCACCATCTTGCCTTCATTGTTGCGTATTGCTATGCCGAGACGGTCAGCGTCAGGGTCAGTTGCCATTACGATGTCAGCGCCTTCACGGTCAGCCACTTCCACAGCCATTGCAAGAGCGCCCGGCTCTTCAGGGTTAGGAGACTGTACTGTTGGGAAGTTGCCGTCCACAACATCCTGCTCAGGAACGTGATATATATTCTCAAAGCCCAGTTTTGAAAGGAACTCAGGTACTATGCTTACGCCAGAACCGTGGATTGGAGTGTAGACAATCTTGATATCCTTGTGGCGGGCCACAGACTCAGGAGAAAGCATAAGGGTTGAAACTGAGTTGATGTAAGCCTCATCCATCTCATGGCCCATTATCTCAATCTCTGCAGCGCCTTCGCCACGCTCGAATTTCACCATTGAAGGATCGGTGATTTTAGCAACTTCTGCGACTATGTCTTTGTCCACAGGAGAAATTACCTGTGCACCGTCAGACCAGAACACCTTGTAGCCGTTGTATTCCTTAGGGTTGTGA
>CAMFRR010000003.1 GCA_945982095.1 uncultured Bacteroidales bacterium | reverse complement strand
GACTCCCTGGCCTTGGATTAACTATCTCGGCAATGAGGATTTCTTTTCTTTGATGAGCAACACCGCCGGAGGTTATTCTTTCTACAAGGATGCCAAGTTCCGCAGGATTACCCGTTACCGTTACAACGGTGTGCCTATGGACAACGGCGGAAAGTACTTTTATATAGTAGATGGTGATGTTTTGTGGAACCCGGGCTGGAAGCCTTGCAAAACCGTTCTTGACAGTTATGAGTGTCGACATGGTATGGGTTATACCCGTATCACAGCTGCCAAGAACGGAGTTGAGGCTTCAGCCCTTTTCTTTGTTCCGATGCACACTTGGGCAGAGGTGCAGAAACTCACCCTCACCAACCGCAGTTCGGAGACCAAAACCCTCAAAGTATTCTCCTTTATAGAGTGGTGCCTGTGGAATGCTTCAACCGATATGGAGAATTTCCAGCGCAACCTTTCTACCGGCGAGGTGGAAGTTGAACAGAATGGAGAGTTTACTGCCCTTTACCATAAGACGGAATATCGCGAGCGCCGCAATCATTATGCTTTCTACAGCGTGAACGCAGCCACAGTCGGTTTCGACACCGACAGGGAGGCCTTCATAGGAATGTATAACGGATTTGATGCTCCTGAAGCCGTTGCGGCAGGAAAACCAAAAAACAGTGTGGCTCACGGATGGAGCCCTATAGCCTCCCATTGTCTGGAAATTACTCTCCAGCCCGGTGAGAGCAAGGACTTCGTTTTCGTATTGGCATATGTCGAGAACGACAAGGACAGCAAATGGGAGTCGCATTCAGTGATAAACAAGGAAAAGGCCCATGCCCTCATAAGCCGCTTTTCTGAGGTAGAGGCTGTGGATGAGGCTTTCGCAGAGTTAAGGAGTTATTGGGATGAGCTTCTGGACAAGTTCAGCATAAGCAGCCCGGATGAGCGCCTGAACCGCATGGTGAACATATGGAATCAGTACCAGTGCATGATAACCTTCTGCTTCTCACGTTCAGCCAGTTTCTTCGAATCGGGCATAGGCCGTGGCATGGGCTTCCGGGATTCAAACCAAGATCTCGTGGGATTCGTGCATCAGGTGCCTTCCAGGGCCCGGGAGCGCATAATTGACATAGCCTCGACCCAGTTCCCTGACGGAGCCTGCTACCACCAGTATCAGCCTCTTACCAAAAGGGGAAACAATGATATAGGCGGAGGCTTCAATGATGACCCTATGTGGCTGATATTCGGCACTGTGGCATATATCAAGGAGACAGGAGACATGTCCGTTCTTGATGAGATGGTGCCATTTGACAATAAGCCAGGCAGCGAGGTTTCACTCATGGAGCACCTGAGAAGGTCTTTCAATCATGTGATAGAGAATCTGGGTCCTCATGGTCTTCCTCTTATAGGCCGTGCCGACTGGAACGACTGTCTCAATCTGAATTGCTTCTCAGAAGACCCTAACGAATCTTTCCAGACCACAGGCAATGTTACCGGAGGCAGCAAGGCTGAGTCTCTCATGATTGCCGGTCTCTTCGTGTTCTGCGGACGTCAATATGTTGGTCTGTGCAAGGAACGCGGTATGGACGACGAGGCTGCAAGGGCCCAGGCAGAGATAGACACCATGGTGGATGCAGTCAAGAAGGCAGGCTGGGATGGAGAATGGTATCTGCGTGCATATGACTACTTCGGCAATAAAGTGGGATCGTCGCAGAACAAAGAGGGCAAGATATTCATTGAGAGCCAGGGCTGGTGCGCAATGGCACAGATAGGCGAAGATGAAAATATGCCGCAGAGGGCTCTGGATTCCGTGAAGACCTGGCTTGACAGCGAGCATGGAATGGTGCTGAATTACCCTGCATACACCGAGTACCACATAGAACTTGGCGAACAGACTTCATACCCTATGGGTTATAAGGAGAACGGCGGAATATTCTGCCACAACAACCCTTGGGTTATCATAGCCGAGACTTTGTGCGGAAGGGGAGATGATGCCTGGGAGCACTACACAAAGATAGCTCCGGCATGGATCAGGGACCAGAAACTGCACCGTACCGAACCATACGTATATGCACAATGCATTTCAGGCAAGGAGTCGGCTCTTCCGGGCGAGGCCAAGAATTCATGGCTCACCGGTACAGCAGCCTGGAACTGGATTACCATCACCCAATATATTCTCGGAATACATCCTGACTACAATGGCCTCATCATAGACCCTTGTCTTCCAAAGACTCTCAAGGAATATAGCGTTAAGCGCCGCTTCCGTGATGCAGAGTACACAATCAAGGTTCTGAACCCTATGGGCAAGAACAAGGCAGACAAGCCTGTATTCATCCCATATAAGGCCGGCAAGCACGAAATAACAATAACACTCTGACAAATATGATTTACCGTATGAAAAGCATTTTGACGACTGTAATGTCCGTCGTTCTTGCCGCCATCATCTTCCCAATGGCAGCATGCGCTCAGCCTGCACCTGTGCCCGAGCCTAAACCGCTTGAGTCTGAGGCGATTGCTTATGCCCTCAGCTTAGGAGTGGGCTGGAATCTGGGTAACAGCTTCGACGCTCATGTGGAAGGCATAAGCGGCGAAACCCTTTGGGGCAATCCTAAAGTTACCCCTGAACTGTTCAAGAGGCTCAAGGCTGCAGGTTTTTCCAGCGTGCGCATTCCTGTCACATGGATGGGCCACATTGGCAAGGCGCCTGAATACCGCATTGAGAAAGCCTGGATGGACCGCATTGCAGAGGTGGTGTCCTGGGCTCACGACAATGACCTGAAAGTTATCATCAACATACATCATGACGGTTTCGGCGCCGAAAAGGATTTGAGCCGTCAGGCCTATCATTGGCTGGACCTCCCGGCAGCAGCCAAAGACGAGCAGAAAAATACTGAAATCATGCAGAAGCTTGCAATGGTGTGGATGCAGATTGCCAACCGTTTCCAGAATGAGGGCGACTGGCTCATGTTCGAGGTTCTGAATGAGATTCAGGACGGCAACTGGGGCGGGGGAGAGAACCTTACTGACGGTGGAGCTATGTACCGCACCCTTAACGATTGGAATCAGCTCTGTGTGGACATCATACGTTCTACAGGAGGCAACAACGCCACAAGGTACATAGGCATACCAAGTTTCGTATGCCAGCCCGACAAGGCTGTCAAGTATCTGAGGCTTCCTGAGGACAGCGCAGCCAACCGCCTTCTTGTGTCTGTGCATATCTATGATCCTTGGGATTATGCCGGCAGCGCCAAATATAGCGAATGGGGTCACAGCGGTAAGGACATAGTGCCTGACAGCAAGGGAGAGGAAGACTACAATGCCACCCTCGATGCCCTCTACAACAAATTCGTGCGCAGGGGAGTGCCTGTGTATGTGGGTGAGTACGGCTGTGTGCACCGCAACACAAAGAAGGCTGAGGAATTCAGGAAATATTATCTGGAATATACCGTGAAATCGTTGAGGAATCACAAGATGCCTGTCTTTGTCTGGGACAATGCAAATCCCGGCACCGGCGAAGAAGCTTTTGGCCTTATAAGGCACGACAACGGCAAGTTCATCAACAATGCTGAAGAGATAGTGCGCATAATCATAGACAGTTGGAACAACAATGATCCTGCCTACACTCTGCCAAGCATTTACAACAGAGCTCCGGAAGCGAAATAGAAATCATTAACTAAATATTTACACAAGATGAACAAAGCTTATCGTATTATGTTTCTTGGGGCATTGGCTACGGGCCTGTGTCTGGGTGCCCAGCTTCCGTCTGAGGCCGCACAGTCGTCCCCCATGGCAATGCAGCAGGACGCCATCACTGTGACCGGTACGGTTGCTGATGCTATCGGAGGCATCATAGGTGCTTCTGTAATGATTGACGGAACAACGACAGGTGCAATCACCGACCTCGACGGCAATTACAGCATAGAGGCCAAGATCGGTGACACTCTCGTGTTCTCATTCATGGGCTACAAAACCACCAAGGTTCTGGTAACCGGACCGGTGATCAATGTAACCCTCGAGGATGATGCCACTCTTCTCGATGAGGTGGTAGTAACGGCTCTCGGCGTGAAACGTGAGCGCAAAGCCCTGGGTTACGGCGTTGCCGAGGTAAAGGGCGAGGAACTCACAAAAGCCAAAGAAACCAATGTGGTCAACTCCCTTGCCGGTAAGGTGGCAGGTCTGGTCGTTCAGCAGACAGCCGGTGGCGCTTCAGGCTCTACACGTGTAATGCTGCGAGGCAACACAGAGATGACAGGCAACAACCAGCCTCTCTATGTAGTGGACGGCGTTCCATTGGACAACACCAACTTCGGCAGTGCAGGCCAAAGCGGCGGATTCGACCTCGGTGACGGCATTTCTGCCATCAACCCTGATGATATCGAGACCATGACAGTGCTCAAAGGCCCTGCCGCCTCAGCCCTCTATGGTTCACGTGCTTCCCATGGTGTGATTCTCATCACCACCAAGAAAGCTGACGGAGAAAAATGGGCGGTGGAATACAACGGTTCATTCACTGTTGATACACAGCTCGCCAAATGGGACAATATCCAGACTATATATGGTCAGGGCAACGGCGGCAAATATTCTCACTCTGCCACTTCTCAGACAAATATGAGCTGGGGCCCAAAGGCCGATACCAACGAGCTGCTCTATTTCGACAACGTTGAGCGTCCTTTCCTCATTCAGCCAAACAACTCCGAGGGCTTCTTCCGCACAGGTTTCACAGCCCAGAACACAGCCATCGTTTCTACAACAACAGGCAACACAGGTGTGCGCTTCTCTGTTACCGACATGCGCAACAGGGACATACTTCCCAATTCTAAGATGAGCCGTGACAACCTCAACCTCCGCGTGAACACTTCTCTCGGCAAGGTGGACCTCGACTTTACAGCCAACTACACACGTGAGGATGTAAAGAACCGTCCTGCACTCGGTGACTCACAGAGCAACGTGGGCAAAAACCTCATGACCATCGCAAATACCTACAATCATGCATGGCTCAAGAATTACCAGACTGCTACAGGCGAGTATGCCCCATGGAACGGTAATGACCAGTACAACCGCAACCCATATTGGGATCTCTACAAGAACCTCAACCTCTCTGCAAAGGACATATTCCGTCTTTCAGGCAAGGCCATATGGAATGTGACTTCCAACTTCAAGATCCAGGGCACTGTGGGCGCTGACTTCAACAACATGGATTTCCAGGACTATGTTGCCCGCACCACTCCAGGTATGGCAGCCGGCCAGCTCCAGAACTCCGTATTCAACAACAAGACTGTCAATGCTGAGATTCTCGGCCTGTACAACAATTCATGGGGTGAATGGGATTTCAACGCCACTCTCGGTGCCAACCTCTTCCGCGTAAACAACAAGACAAGCGTACTCACAGGTACAGGCGAGCAGCTGTCAGGCATCATCGCAATGATGAACTACCAGGAGCAGAACATCCAGGAGGCTTCTTACAAGAAACAGATCAACTCCATCTATGCCAGCGCCAGCGTAGGTTTCAAACACACCTACTATCTTGAGGCTACAGTACGAGGCGACCAGTCTTCAACCCTGCCTACCGGCAATAATATCTATGTATATCCTTCAGTTTCAGCAAGTATCATCTTCTCTAACTGGATTCCTAAGAATGACTGGCTCACCTACGGTAAGATTCGCGGTTCATTCGCTCAGGTAGGTTCGGACACCGATCCATATCAGCTTTCTCTCAACTATACTACAGGTACATACTCTTATCCAGGTCACACCATAGGTCTGATCAACGGCAATCTCCAGCCTAACAAAGACCTCAGGCCTACAATGACTTCATCTTATGAGGCCGGTCTCGAGCTCAAGTTCTTCAACAACCGTCTGAGCATCGACGCCACATACTACAATCAGAAATCAGTAGACCAGATCATACGTCTCGCTTCTTCTTCAACTTCAGGCTATGAGTACAGGCTTATCAATGCAGGTGCCATACGCAACGAGGGTATAGAGCTCGCCATCAACGGCCGTGCAGTTCAGGCAGGCGATTTTGCCTGGGATCTTGGAATGAACTTCTCGAAGAACAGCAATAAGGTGCTCTCACTCGTTGATGATATGGATTATTTCGAGATTGAGAAAGCAACCTGGTGTAATGTCAGCGTAGGTGCCGAGGTGGGCAAAAACTTCGGTTCTATCGTGGGTCCTGACTGGAAAAGGACAGAAAGCGGCGAGGTGATAATCAACCCTCAGACCGGTCTTCCTGAGGTTGACGAGACCCTCCGTACCCTGGGCAACGCATCTTGGGATTGGACTGGCGGTTTCTACACCACATTCTCATACAAAGGCTTCCGTCTGGCTGCTGCATTCGACGTGAAGGTCGGAGCCGACCTCTACTCAATGTCAATGCGCTCTGCTTACGACAGCGGTAAGGCTATGGAGACCGTTGCAGGCCGTGAGGAATGGTACATTTCAGAAGAGCAGCGTCTGGCTGCAGGCATGAGCCTGTCTGAGTGGCGTGCAGAAGGCCGTGTAGGCGGCTATATAGTTCCAGGTGTCATCGTTGAGTCTGACGGAACAACCCGTCCTAATGACATAGCCATCAACCCTGAGCAGTACTGGCGCAGCGCTTCGAAGAATGCTCCCGCCACTTTCATCTATGACAACTCATACGTAAAATGCCGTGAGATTACTCTGACTTACAGCTTCCCTCAGAAATGGTTCAACGGTTATGTCAAAGGACTCAGCCTTTCTGCCGTAGCACGAAATCCATTCATCATATGGAAGAACATACCTAACATTGACCCTGACTCGGCATACAACACTTCAGGCATGGGCCTTGAGTATGGCTCTCTGCCTTCACGCAGAAGCTTCGGTCTCAATGTCAACATCAAATTCTAACCCAAATTCAGACAGACTGTAACATGAAAAATAACATCATAAAGCTTGTTGCTTTGACACTCGTGGCGATGCCTCTCGTCCAGTCTTGTTCTGCAGATTACCTCGCTGATCTGAATACCGACAAGACAAAGCCAACGACCATCGACCCTAATGCCCAGCTCACTACCGGTCTGCTCCAGACCTACGGTGACTTCGACATGATGGATACATACCGCTGCTACATCACAGGTTTTACCCAGCACTTCGCCGGTGGCTGGAACGTATCCAACTATGCCGGTTCAGTACACTTCGACAATGATATGTCACGCAAGGTATGGGACAGGCTCTATTCAGTGAGCATCAAAAACCTTACTGATGCAATAATGCGCACTCCGGAGCAGAAGAACGTAAATGCCCTTCTGCGCATCCACAGGGCTTATCTTTTCGCAGTGCTTACCGATGCTTATGGCGACATCCCTTGCTCTGAGGCAGGCCTCGGCTACTTCCAACAGATTTCCAACCCTAAGTATGACACTCAGGAAGAGGTATATAACTTCATCTTCGAAGAACTTGATGCCTGCATCAAACAGATTGCGGAGGGTGCTACAGACGTAGTGACCGGTGATGTCAGCTGCTATGCAGGAGACCTCAAGTCTTGGACCCGCTATGCAAACTCCCTGAGGATGCGTTATGCAATGCGTATTTCTGATGTGGCTCCTGAAAAGGCCCGTGAAGAATTCAAAAAGTCTCTTGACGCTCCATGCGGCTATATCAGCAATATAGACCAGAATGCCTACATCAAATATACAGATTCCCCATTCACTCTCTATCAGGGTGCAGAGAAATTTGACTTCCGTGTGAACGCTCTGGGCGAGATGCTTTACGGTCAGGATTCAGATTCTCCTACCTTTGTATGCGCAACTTTCTTCAACCTCATGAAGAACATGTCAGATCCCCGTCTTTACCGTATCTGCCGTCATTATCTCAATCCTAAGAGAAGCTCAGTCAAGGCTGACGACGAGTGGAACGTGGACGTTACCGATGAGGTCCGTGCCTTCCAGAACAGCGCTGAGGGTCAGCTCCCAGAAGGCCAGCAATATGCCTGCGTGGTAGGTGCCGCATGGTGGCACAACTGGATTAATGCCCCTTCAAACGACAAGATTCCTACTCTTGAACGTCTTGTGGCCCAGTATCCTGATGCCGGTTTCGATAAGGCCAACTATAATGTCCGCATGCTGCGTCCTTTCCTTTCAATCAAACTGGAGAAGGCAAATTGCCCAGGCGTACTCATGACTTCGGCTGAGGTCAACTTCCTGCTCGCAGAGGCTGTTATCCTTGGATGGGTTTCCGGTTCAATGCAGGAATACTATGAGAAAGGCATTACCGATGCAATGAAGATGCTCAACAGCTATTACGAGATTCCTACCATCAGCGACAGCGAGATTGCAGCCTACATAGCAGCAAATCCTCTTGGTGCAAACCCTAAGGAGAGCATCAACACCCAGGCATACATACTCCATCTTATGAACCCTATGGAGGCATGGGCCAACCTGCGCCGCAGCGGTTACCCTATACTGGAGGACCGTGCCAAATATGAGAAGTATCCTAATGACTTCACATATGATGACGAAAACCTTACCACTCCGGTACGTCTGAAATACCCTAATCTCGAGGCCAAATACAACAAGCAGAGTTATGATGAAGCCATTGCCCGCATGGGAGGCAAGGATGATTGGCACAAGAGAGTATGGTGGGATGTGGCAGAGAATGTTGTTAAATAACGAAACACCAGGAAAAGATGAAAATTTACAAATATATTTGTCCGGCTCTTGCTGCTGTCATGGCCTTCATGGCATGTACCAAACAACAGGATCCTTATATCACAGCCGGTGAGGATGATTATCCTCGTATACTCAACACGGACATCCCTGAGATGGATGGCGGAAAACCATCCAACCTTCCAACCATATCAAGAGATGCCGCATTCACTTTCGACGTCATCGTCACACCAAGGGAATACACTACAGTCAGCTGGTTCCTCAACGGTGAGGCCTATACTGACGGAGTGACAGAAAATGGCCGCCACATTGAGACCTATCTGCTCGCAGGCGACTATTCTGTGAAAATCCTCGCTACTACTGTAAAGGGCAAGGAGACTTTCCGCAACTGTACTCTCAAGGTGCTTCCTCTTGACTCTGATCCTCAGATAGCAAATGATGCCAAGAATACCTGGTTCCAGACCGGCAGCGTCAAGAAGGTCAGCGGCAGCAACCTGGCTGCCGTAACAAAGGCCGGCCTGCTGCCTGTAGCTGAAACCAAGGCCTCAATGGCAGAGCTCAAAGTCTTGAGCGCTTCTGCCGATGCAGTGGAAGTGGAAATTCCGGCAGGCCTTGCAGAGGGATCATACAGCCTTATTCTCGAAACTTCTGCAGGCGAGCGTTTCGGTGCAGGTCTTGTTGGCGTACATGCTGATGAATTTGTTGATCCTGGTGTAAGCAAGGAGAAAGTTTGGGAAGGCAGCGTGGATATCAACTGGGGCGATGCCAATGTACTCATCACAGCCGACATGCTCGCAAACGTTCCGGTAGGAGCAAGCCTCATACTCAATTATGAGATTCCGGATGCCGAGTACCATGCCCTGCGCGTTACCACCAGCGACTGGGGTGTTGATATCGTGGCTCAGATTGACGCATTCCACGAGAGCTATCCTGATTCATTCGAAATCAAGTACACAGAAGCTGTTAAAGCTATAATTGACGAGAAAGGCATGCTCATCACCGGTTTCGGTTTCAGACTCACTTCTGTTGAGGCTATATCCGGAGGTGCTGCAGCCGAGGCCACTGTCTGTGAAGGCAGTGTGGATATCAACTGGGGAGATGCCAACGTTCTGCTTCAGTCAGAGCTGGCCGGAGTTGAGGCAGGTGCTACCATAACTCTCCACTATGAGGTTCCTGAGGCTGAGTACCATGCCCTGCGCGTTACCACCAGCGACTGGGGTGTTGATATCGTGGCTCAGATTGACGCATTCCACGAGAGCTATCCTGATTCATTCGAAATCAACTATAGCGCAGAAGCAAAAGCTATTGCTGACGAGAAAGGCATGCTGATTACCGGTTTCGGTTTCAGGCTTACCAAGGTTACAGTCAAGTAATATTATACAAATGAAAGAATATGGAGATATCTTCTCTCCCAAGAGCTGATATCTCCTGTTTTTTTGCTATATTGCAGGACTGAACCCTAAAAATTTCAAGACAGAATGGCATCCATAAAAGAAAAAATCGCTTACGCTTTGGGCGACGCCGCAGCCGGCGGAATCACTTGGAAAGTGATGTCCATAGCATTCCCTTTCTTCTTCACCAACATTTATGGCCTCAGCCTTGCTGACACAGCAGCCCTGATGCTTATTGCACGAATGTTTGACGTGGTCACCGACCCTCTCATGGGATCTCTGGCCGACCGTACACAGAGCCGATGGGGTACATATCGCCCATGGCTCATCTTCGGCGCCATACCTCTCGGATTGGTATTTGCCCTTCTGCTCTACACTCCTGATTTCGGCCCCGTGGGCAAACGCATATGGGCCTACAGCCTTTATCTCATCATGATGGCCACCTACACCGCTGTCAATGTACCATATGGTTCACTGCTTGGCGTAATGACCGATGATGACAATGAGAAAAACGAGTTCTCGTCATATCGCATGGTGGGTGCCTATGCAATGGGTTTCGTTACCCTACTCAGCTTCCCATATGTGCAGAAAATGATAGGAGGCACTCCGGCTCATCAATATGCCGTTATCGGCGTTGTATTCGGTACCCTTGCTGCCTTGATGACCTTCCTCTGTGGCATGTTTACCAAGGAAAGACTCAAACCTGTGCGTGCCGAGAAGTTCTCTTTCAAGCCTTTCGCCGACCTTTTCAGGAACAAACCGTGGATTTACCTCACCCTCGTGGGCATATGCACAAACTTTTTCAACGGTTTCCGCTATGCTGCCGCCGCCTATATGTTCACTTACTGTCTCCCTACCGAGATCACAGTGACAGGCCTCATAATCAACTATACCGTTTTCATGACTTTCGGTGAAGTTGTCTGCATGATTGCAGGCGGTCTGTCTCCTAAGTTTACAAGATGGGCAGGCTCCAAGAAGAGGGCTTTCATCTATTCAGGACTCATATGTCTTGTCACTTCAATCCTGTTCTTCTTCATCCCTATGGATGCGGCCTATATATGGGCAATGATAGCATTGGTAATCCTTACCTCAATAGGTATAGGCATATACTCGCCTCTGCTCTGGTCCATGTATGCGGATGTGGCTGACTATGCCACAGAGAAGAACGGTACATCATCCACAGGTCTCATATTTTCTTCTGGTACCATGTCCCAGAAGTTCGGTTCTGCCATTTCAGGCGCTCTCATAACCCTCTTCCTCGGCTGGGCCGGCCTTCATACCCCTGAAGGTTCCACTGAGCCAATCATAGCCGCAGGTTGTGAAGAGAGTGTACGCACAATGGTTTGGGCCCTATTCTCGCTCATACCTGCTGCGGTGAGTGTCATTATGCTCTACCTCATTTACAAATACCCAATCAAGAAATAATTTATGAATAAATCCATTATTATGGCAGTTGCTGTATTTAGTGCATTGCCTACAATTATCAATGCCCAATGCATTCAGAAAGATCCTCAGATTGAGGCTCAGATAGAAGATCTGATTGCCAAGATGAGCCTTGAGGACAAGGTTGGACAGATGTGTGAGCTTACCATAGATCCTATTCTGTACTACGGACCGGCCGAGCCTTCAAAGAGCGACAAGTCAATGAAAGCCATAGGCGGCATACTTTCAGCCAGCGCCTGTGATAAGGTCTTCGGAACATACAAGGTGGGCTCCATACTTAATGTTCCCTATGGCACTGCCATCAACCCTCAGCAGTGGTCAGAAATGATACGCACACTCAACAGCGTATCGGAGTTCCACACCGGTGTTCCTCAGATTTATGGTGTGGACTGCATACACGGCGCCAGCTATACCTATGGCGCCACCATGTTCCCTCAGGAGGTAAGCCAGGGTGCTTCTTTCAATGTGGAGATTCCTAAACGCATTGGCGAAATTACTGCATACGAGAGCCGCGCCTGTCTCATTCCTTGGGTTTATTCCCCTGTGATGGATATTGCCCGTTCTCCACTGTGGCCACGTGTTTGGGAAAGCTTCGGCGAGGATGTACTCCTTAACTCGAAAATGGCCGTGGCCCTCACTCAGGGTCTGCAGGGCGAAGACCCTAACCACATAGGCATGAACAATGTAGCTGCCTGTCTAAAGCATTATCTCGCCTATGGCGCTGCCGTAAGCGGCAAGGACCGCACCCCTTCATCCGTAACATATCGCGAGATGATGGAGAAATACTTCGTTCCTTTTGCAGCATGCTGCAAGGCCGGAGCTCTGAGCGTAATGGTCAATTCAGCCAACAACAACGGCGTGCCTTTCCACGCAAACCACATTCTGCTTACACAGTGGCTCAAGGAAGGCCTGGATTGGGATGGAATGGTAGTTACAGACTGGGCTGACATAGACAACATATGGAAGCGTGACCGTGTTGCAGCCAACAAGAAAGAGGCTATCGCCCTCGCAATCAATGCGGGTATAGATATGACTATGGACCCTTATTCTACAGACTTCTGCACCCTGCTCATGGAGAATGTCAATGAGGGTAAAGTGCCAATGTCACGAATCGACGATGCAGTGCGCCGCATACTCAGGCTGAAGATACGTATAGGCCTGCTCGACCGCAAGACCTGGGACATCCAATATGAGGACAGCGGCCGAGGACGCAAGAAAGTGACAGGTCTCAAGACTCTGTACAAGGATTTCGGCAGCGATGCCTTCGCTCAAGAAGCCATCAAGATGGCTGAGGAATGTATGGTTCTGCTCAAGAACGATGACAATATACTCCCTCTCAAAAAAGGACAGAAGATTTTCGTTTGTGGTCCAAACTCCAACAATTTCCGTCCTATGAACGGTGGCTGGTCATATACCTGGCAAGGAGATAAGACAGACGCCATATGCCGTGAGATAGGAAAATATCACACCTTCTATGATGCAATCGTAGAGAAGTTCGGCAGCGAGAATGTGGAATTCAGCGAGATGGTCGCATATGACAACAAGGATTTCAGGCTGGACAATCATCTTCCAGAACTTGCAATCATGGACGGAAACCGTACAGGCGACAAGATTGCCAGGGCTGATGTGATAATTGCCTTCATAGGCGAAAACTCCTACACCGAGACTCCGGGCAACATTGATGATCTCACTCTGTCAAGGAACCAGATAGAAATGGTACAGAGCCTTGCGCAAAGCGGCAAGCCTGTCATACTCGTGCTCAATGAAGGCCGTCCACGTCTCATCAGGGAGATTGAACCTCTTGCAAAGGGCATAGTCCACACCTTCCTTCCAGGCAACTATGGTTCTGATGCTCTGGCAAACTTGCTGAGCGGCGAATCCAACTTCTCAGGCCGTCTTCCTTACACCTATCCTAAGTATCATGGATCTTTCATCACCTATGATTGCAAGCCATGCGAATACACAGGTACAATGGAAGGAGCGTATAATTATTCTGCGAATACGAGTGTACAGTGGCAGTTCGGCTATGGACTCTCATATTCAAAGGTTGAATATTCAGATTTGAAGGTGGAACTTGAGGGCGATGACGTGCTTGCCCATGTCACTCTCCACAACGCTTCAGACCGTTCAGTCAAAGAACCTGTTCTTCTGTTCATTTCCGACCTCGTGGCATCCCTTACCCCAGATTTGAGGCGCCTTCGTGCGTTTGAGAAAATCGAGCTTGCTCCGGGACAGACTACAACAGTCACTTTGAGGGTTCCGAAGAACGACCTGAGCTTTGTGAATGAGAATCTCCAGTGGGTTCTCGAGCCGGGTGAGTTCATGGCTTCAGTAGCCGGCCTCACAGCCAAATTCAATATTCAATAAGGCTTTGTTTCTTACTAAACTTAAAATTCCTTATAAAAACAGTGACCGCAGCTTCAAACTGCGGTCACCATTTTTATGGACCCAAGGGCCTGTATCTTTACATCATGCCGCCCATTCCGCCGGCAGGAACTGCAGGTTCAGGCTCAGGGAGATCAGCAATGGCACATTCTGTAGTCAGGAACATTCCTGCAACTGAAGCTGCGTTCTCAAGGGCAACACGGGCCACCTTGGTAGGATCTATTACACCAGCCTCAAACATATGCACATATTCCTCAGTCCTTGCATTGTAGCCGAAATCATCCTCGCCCTCGCGAACCTTGTTGATGATTACGCTGCCCTCCAGGCCTGCATTAGCTGCAATCTGACGAAGAGGCTCCTCAATTGCGCGAGCCACAATCTTAATACCTGTGGTCTCATCAGAATTTACGCCACAGAGGCCTTCAAGAGCCTTGGTAGCACGTATATAAGCTACACCGCCACCAGGGACAATTCCCTCTTCTACAGCAGCACGGGTTGCACTCAGTGCATCTTCAACGCGATCTTTCTTCTCCTTCATCTCAAGCTCTGAAGCTGCGCCAACATAAAGCACTGCAACACCGCCTGCAAGTTTGCCGAGACGCTCTTTGAGTTTCTCTTTGTCGTAATCTGATGTGGCGAGTTCAATCTGTTTGCGTATCAAAGAAACACGCTCTGCAATCTCTTCTTTTGAACCTGCACCGTTGACAATTGTGGTATTCTCCTTGTCCACAACAACCTTCTCAGCCTTGCCCAACATTGCCAGGCTTGCGTTCTCAAGAGTGTAGCCACGCTCTTCGCTGACAACGGTAGCTCCTGTGAGCACTGCAATATCCTGAAGCATCTCTTTGCGGCGGTCACCGAAGCCAGGGGCTTTCACGGCTGCTATCTTGAGCGTACCACGGAGTTTGTTCACGATAAGGGTAGAAAGAGCTTCTCCCTCAACATCTTCAGCGATGATGAGCAGGGCCTTGCCTTCACGTGCGATTGGTTCAAGCACAGGCATCAGGTCTTTCATCGTGCTGATTTTCTTGTCTGTAAGGAGTATGTAAGGACTGTCAAGTAC
>CAMFRR010000002.1 GCA_945982095.1 uncultured Bacteroidales bacterium | reverse complement strand
GGATTGTGCTGGTGGTTCGAAAAGGAGGGGATTATATTCACAGGCGACACCCTCTTCGCCGGGTGCATAGGGCGTACGGACAATAAGTGGGCTTCGCTGGACATTCTGAAAAAATCCCTGAATGAAGTACTGATGACCCTGGATGGGGAAATTGAGGTATATCCGGGCCACGGCCCAAGCACAACCATAGGCCATGAAAGGCTCACGAATCCTTTCATAAACGAGCAGTTCGGAGACCTGGGATACGAGAATTAAGCATGAACAAACGCAAGGACGAAATAGTCATCACAGGTGCTGCCAGCCACAACCTCAAGAATGTATCGCTCACGATACCAAGGGGTAAGTTCGTGGTAATCACCGGTTTGTCGGGTAGCGGAAAGAGTTCCCTGGCCTTTGACACTCTTTTTGCAGAGGGGCAGAGGCGCTATATTGACACTCTCAGCACCTATGCACGGCATTTCATGGGCATAATGGAAAAGCCCAAAGTCGAGAGCATAAGCGGACTCAGCCCCATCATTGCCATAGAGCAGAAGACCACAGGCAACAATCCGAGGTCCACTGTAGGCACCATCACAGAAATATACGACTTCCTGCGTCTGCTCTACGCCAGGGCAGCCACAGCCTACTCGCCTGTGACAGGCAAAGCCATGGTCAGGTACACGGACGAGCAGATTATTTCTCTGTTGCTGGACAGCTATGCAGGTAAAAAGTGTTATCTGCTGGCTCCATTGGTGGTGGGACGCAAGGGCCATTACAAAGAGATGTTCGACAATCTCAAAAGGCGAGGATTCACCGAGGTGCGCATAGACGGGGAAATGCATATGCTGCAGGATGTCACAAGCCTGGACAGATACAAAACCCATTTTGTGGAACTGGTGGTGGACAAGCTTAAGCCTTCGGAGAACGACTTGAAGAGGCTGAGAGATTCTGTGGCCACGGCCCTACAGATGGGCAAAGGCTCGCTTGCGGTGCTGGAAGGAGACAGCATAAAGCATTATTCCAAGCACCTGGTGTGCGCTGACAGCGGCCTGTCCATAGCCGAACCCGCCCCACACAGCTTTTCCTTCAACTCCCCACAGGGATACTGCCCCCACTGCAAGGGATTGGGCCGTGTGGTGGATGTGAATATGGACAATATCATCCCCGACCGCACAAAAAGCGTGGCGGACGGGGGAATAGTACCGCTGGGGCCCAGCCGTGCGAATAAGAAATTCACTGTAATTGAGGCGATTGCAAGAAAATATGCCTTTTCCATATACGAGCCTATAGAAAAGCTCTCTGACGAGGTCATAATGCTGCTGGTCTTCGGCAGCGATGAACTCTTCAGGATAGGCGAAGGCTACAACTCGCAGCTCGTGAACTGGCCCGGAGTCGTGGATGACATTGACGACAAGATTGTGTGCCCTGTATGTCACGGTACACGTCTTCGTCCTGAGGCAGGTTATTTCCGCATAGACGGCAAAAAGATATATGAGGTGGCCGATATGGAAATATCGGAACTCAAGCCCTGGCTGGATTCCTTGAATACCAAACTCGAAGGCCGGGAGGCCAATATTGCTCGCGACATACTTAAAGAATTGTGCGACAGAAGCTCATTCCTTTTGGATGTAGGCCTGGATTATCTCACTCTCAGCAGGGCCACAGGCACTCTTTCGGGCGGTGAAAGCCAGCGCATCAGGCTTGCCACCCAGATAGGTTCCAAACTTGTGAACGTGCTTTATATACTGGACGAGCCGAGCATAGGCCTGCATCCACGAGACAACGTCAAACTGCTCAACTCCCTGTTGGAATTGCGGGATCAGGGCAACTCAGTGATGGTGGTAGAACACGATGCCCAGACCATGCTGAATGCCGACTGGCTCATAGACATGGGTCCCGGGGCAGGTACTGAGGGAGGCCACATTTGCTATAACGGACCTGTGGGTGATTGGGGCGGAGCTTCCACCCCTACCCTTGATTATCTCACAGGAAAGAAAAAGATAGAGCTGCCTCCATCAAGGCGCAAAGGCAATGGACTGGTTCTCGGGCTCAGAGGCTGTACAGGCAACAATCTGAAAGACATAGACATAGATTTTCCTCTTGGCTGTCTCATAGGCATAGCCGGGGTTTCGGGCAGCGGCAAATCCACACTGATTTCCGACACTCTCATGCCCATACTCCTGAACGCATATCTCCACGGCAAGCAAAATCCTTTGCCTTATCGGGAAATATTAGGGCTGGAGCATCTTGACAAGGTTATAGAGGTGGACCAAAGCCCTATCGGGCGCACTCCTCGCAGCAATCCTGCCACCTTCACGGATGTTTTCGGAGACATACGCGAGCTCTTCGCCTCCACCCCGGACGCCAAGATACGCGGCTTCAAATCCGGGAGGTTCAGCTTCAACGTAAGCGGAGGACGCTGCGAGGAATGCAAAGGCGCCGGCATTCAGGTGATACAGATGAATTTCCTGCCTTCGGTGAACGTAGAATGCCCCGTATGCAGGGGAAGGAGGTACAAGGAAGACACACTCGCGGTGAAATACAAGGGAAAGACCATAAGCCAGGTTCTGGAAATGACTGTAGAAGAGGCCCTTGAGTTCTTCAGCAGCGTGCCTTCCATAGCCCAGAAGCTGAAAGCCCTGGTAGATGTGGGCCTGGGATATATACACCTGGGCCAGAGTAGCGTCACTCTCAGCGGCGGAGAGAGCCAGAGGATGAAACTCGCAGCCGAGTTGGGAAAAAAAAGCACGGGACGTACCGTATATATACTGGATGAACCTACGACAGGCCTGCATTTTGAAGATATAAAAATATTGCTCAAAGCTCTTCAGAGCCTTGTTGACGCGGGCAATACGGTAATAGTCATAGAACATAACCTGGACGTGCTCAAGAGCGTGGACTACATCTTCGATATGGGCCCTGACGGCGGCAAGAGCGGCGGCGTCATTGTGGCCCGGGGAACTCCTGAAGAGGTGGCCGACAATCCTGACAGCGTGACAGGCAAATACCTTAAAGAAGCATTAAAATGATAATGGAAAATACAGATTTCGATTTCAATATAGAAAAGGATGCACTATGGTGCAAACATCTGGGAATCACAGACTTTGATGGCTTGAACAATATCATACGCAACGGCAGGGCCATACAGCTTGTGAACCTTTGCGAGGCCCGTCATGAAAACCGCTGCAGCAGGATAGCCCATGAAATCAAGGCAAAGGGCGGAGTACGTGTTGTGCTGCTGGCAGGCCCTTCAAGCAGCGGAAAGACCAGCACTTCTCTGCGCATAGCCCTGCAGTGCAAGGTGCATGGACTCAACCCGCGCACCATAGAGGTGGACAACTATTTTCTGGAGAGGGATGAGACTCCCCTGCTTCCGAATGGCAACAAAGACTTCGAGAGCCTTGCCGCCCTGGATGTGGAACTGCTCAACAAACAGCTCAATGAACTGCTTGAGGGTAAGGAAGTTGAGCTCCCACGTTATGATTTCAAGGACGGTCGCAAATATTATGAAGGCAATATGATGAAGCTGGAAGAGAATGACCTGCTCATTCTGGAAGGCATACACGCCTTGAACCCCGCTATGACACCCAATATTCCGGACGAGGTGAAATTTATGGTGTATGTGTCGGATATGTCCTCAATGTCCGAATATGACAAAGACATTATGACAACGGACAACAGGCTGATGCGCCGAATGGTAAGGGACAACAGGACCAGGAGCATATCTCCGGAGCAGACCATATTGCGTTGGGCAGATGTGAGAGAGGGAGAGGAAAAGTACATATTCCCTTATCAGGACAATGCCGATATGGTGTTCAACAGCACCCTGCAGTACGAACTGCCTCTGCTCAAGCACTATGTCACCCCTATACTGAAAGCCATAGACCGGAATTCCAAGGCCTATCCCGAAGCTCAGAGGCTGCTCGGATTCCTCAGCAAAATAGACGCCCTGCCGGTAGATGCCATCAATGCCATTCCTTGCACCTCGATAATGAGGGAATTCATAGGCGGGCAAATACTCAGCAGGGAGTTGCTATAAAATTTCAGAAGAAGCTAGGCCAATTGGAAGGCAGACTTGATTTCTTCCACCATATCCAGTTTTTCCCAACCGAAGAACTGGATTTCTTTTGTAATCCTCTTTCCTTCGCGTATGAGCTCGACTTCACGTGTATATGGTTCCCTTCCCACATGGCCATAGGCTGCTGTAGGCTCGTAAATAGGGTTTTTGAGCTGTAAACGCTCTATGATGGCCGCAGGGCGGAGATCAAAGAGGCTGGAGATTTTGGAAGCTATGAAACTGTCGCTGATCTGCTCGCCATCAAAGCCCTTGGCTGCTGTGCCATAGGTATTTACGAATATACTTACTGGCTGGGCTATGCCTATGGCATAGGATACCTGCACCAACATTTCCTTAGCCACTCCGGCAGCAACCATATTTTTGGCAATATGACGTGCAGCATAAGCTGCGCTGCGGTCCACCTTTGACGGGTCCTTGCCGCTGAATGCTCCGCCGCCATGTGCCGCCCTGCCGCCATAGGTATCGACTATGATTTTGCGGCCGGTGAGTCCGGTATCGCCTGCAGGACCACCTATCACGAATTTGCCTGTAGGGTTAACGTGGAGAATGTAGTCTGTACGGAACAGCGCTGCAGTCTCGGCAGGGAGCGAGGCTATGAGCTGTGGTATGACTATAAGCTTCACGTCCTGCTCAATCTTGTCGTGCATAACATCATCAGAAGCAAAAGAATCGTGCTGAGTGCTGAGCACTATGGTATGAACGCGCAGAGGCTTGCCTGTTTCAGCATCATACTCAATGGTGAACTGGCTCTTTGCGTCAGGGCGCAGATAAGGCATTTTGCTATTTTTGCTTCTGCGTATCTCACTGAGAATCTGCAGTATACGATGTGACAGAAAAAGCGGGAGCGGCATATAGCTGTCTGTTTCGCTGCATGCGTAGCCGAACATCATGCCCTGGTCACCGGCACCTTGGTCGGCATTCTGGCGTGAAACTCCACGGTTGATGTCGGGGCTCTGCTCATGTATGGCGCTGAGTACGCCACAGCTGTTGCTGTCGAACATGTACTCGGCCTTGTTGTAACCTATACGGTCTATCACCCTGCGGGCTGTTCCCTGTATATCCACATAGGCTTCTGAGGTAATCTCGCCTGCAACTATAGTGAGACCTGTGCTGCAGAAAGTCTCGCAGGCAACATGTGATTCCGGATCCTGACGCAGGAACTCGTCAAGAACGGCATCCGAAATCTGGTCGGCCACCTTGTCAGGGTGACCTTCAGAGACTGACTCTGATGTAAAAAGATATGTTTTCATTCGCTCAAGTTAACTACTCAAGTTTCATAAAATCCGAAACTTAAATTATAATAAGCCAGTAGGAAGAGGGTTTTATTTGCCCACAGTGCAATTGCGTATTGTGATGCTGTCAAAACCGCAGTCATTCCAGCATACAGTAGGTGAAACTGTACCTGTAAGTCCTCTGGCATCAAGATTTTCTATTGTAAGGTCGTAGGCATGGTTGTCCTTGCTTATGCTCACAGACACAGGGCTGGACAAATCCTGCATTGAACAGTTGCGTATCACGACGCTCTTGACATCTCCGGGAGCTGCACCCCAACCGCCTGGCTCGAGGCTTATGCCGAAAAGCATGTTGCAGCGGCGGGCTTCTCCACTGGTCCTGTGCGGATAATGGCCGGGACCTTCAAAACGGCAGTTCTCCACGAGCAGCCCGTCACAAGGCATTATCATCCTCAGACCGTTGCAGGAAGAATTGCAGTAGCAGTCCTTGATGCACATGTTCTCCCAGTAGCCGCCGGCAAGGGCATCATCGCCGGTTTCCATGCGGCAATCCTGTATTACTACATTCTTGCCTCCGCGTATATGTATGCCATCCCAACCTTCGGTAATGTGCATAGAATCGAATACAGCATCCTCTATGGCATAGGCCATAACAGCGTAATTTGCGGCACATGTAATATTGAAATCCTTGAGAGACAAGTTCTTACACTCCGCAAGAAGCACTGTATGAGGGCCTCTCATATATTCCTCGCCCTTAGGGTCGAATACATGAGCTCCATTGATGGTTCCCTTTCCGCTGATTTTCACATTCTCCAGACCGACTCCCAGAACAAGAGCCCTGTTCCAACGCACATCGCGCGAATTGTTGCTGTTCACAGTGCCGTCTCCGCTGTCATAGCGTGACATATCGTGTTCAGGAATATAGGAATCGTATTGCTCAGGATCCATAATGGCCTTAATCATAGCACCTTCCTCAAGATGGAACTCCACATTGCTCTTGAGATGTATGGTTGAGCTTACATACTCACCTGCAGGAACAGTCACACGGCCTCCGCCTGCCTGGGCACATGCCTCTATGCAGGCATTGATTCCGTCTGCACAGTCGGCTGGTGCTGCGGCAGCATCCAGGTAGTCTGTAATGGTGAATACCCTGCCCGGTTCAGCACTCTGACTGCAGGCAGACAGGGTAAACAGCATGGCCAGCGCCATATTTCTCAAAAGGTGAGGCATGACTGTCTTAGAGCAAAGAATGACCTGTCATTGCAGCCGGCTGGGCTATGCCCATGAGCTTGAGTATGGTAGGAGCCACATCGCAAAGCGCACCATCCTCCACCTTGTCGGCGCCGGTGTTTATAGCTATGAAAGGCACCACGTTCAGAGAATGGGCAGTGTTAGGTGTGCCATCCTCATTAACTGCATAATCAGCATTGCCGTGGTCAGCTGTAAGCAGCACTGCATAACCATGCTCTATTGCCGCAGTCACAACTTTCTCCACGCATTTGTCCACAGTCTCAACTGCCTTGCATATGGCATCATAAACGCCTGTATGGCCCACCATATCGCCGTTTGCAAAATTCAGGATGATGAGGTCGTTGCGTTCAGTGCCTATGGCCTCAACAAGTTTCTCTGTCACCTCAGGGGCTGACATTTCAGGTTGGAGGTCATATGTAGCAACCTTTGGAGAGTTTACAAGTATGCGGTCCTCGTTCTCAAACAGGGCCTCTGCGCCGCCGTTGAAAAAGAAGGTAACATGGGCATATTTCTCAGTCTCTGCAATGCGCAGCTGCTTCTTGCCTGCCTTTGAAACAACTTCGCCGAGGGTTTCCTGTACGTTCTCCTTGTCGAAGAGGATGTGGACACCCTTGAATGAGGCATCATAAGGAGTGAGGCAGCAGTAGTAAAGAGGAATGGTCTTCATTCCCTGCTCTGGCATATCCTGCTGAGTGAGCACGGCAGTAAGCTCACGTGCACGGTCATTGCGGAAGTTGAAGAAAATTACGGCGTCACCTTCCTGTATAGTGGTGAGTGACTGGCCGTCCTCGCCTACAATGGAAATAGGTTTGATGAACTCATCGGTCACACCTGCATCATAAGAAGCCTGGATGGCCTCTGTAGCAGACTGGGCTTTAACGCCTTTGCCCTCTACAAGCAGATCATAAGCCTCTTTTACGCGTTCCCATCTCTTGTCACGGTCCATTGCATAGAAACGGCCGCAAACTGAAGCAACTTTGCCTGTGGTTTTTGCCATCTCAGCCTCGAGAGCCGCTACAAAGCCTTTGCCGCTCTTTGGGTCGCAGTCCCTGCCATCCATGAAACAGTGTACGAACACGTCCTCAAGCCCGTACTCTTTGGCAACAGCAAGGAACTCATATACATGAGCAAGTGAGCTGTGTACGCCGCCCATAGAAGCAAGACCCATGAGATGGAGCTGCTTTCCGTTGGCCTTCACATAATCATATGCTGCCTTAATCTCCTCATTTTCAAGAAGTTTATGGTCACGACAAGCGATATTGATCTTTACCAGGTCCTGGTATACCACACGGCCAGCGCCGAGATTGAGGTGACCCACCTCAGAGTTGCCCATCTGTCCGTCAGGAAGACCTACATACTCTCCGCAAGCCTGCAGATGCGAAACCGGATATTTTGCACGGAGGCTGTCAATGAATGGAGCACCCTGTGTATAGATTGCATTTGATTTATCCTTGCGGCCTTCTCCCCAGCCGTCAAGTATCATCAGAAGTACTTTGTTGTCCATAATCTATGTGTCAGAATATTGTGTTGTTGAATTAATGTCACTATTTGAGACCGCGGGCCCTGAGCATGGCATCAGAATCGGGTTCGCGGCCCATAAACTCCTTATAGAGAACCATTGGTTCCTCACTGCCGCCTTTCTCGAGGAAGGTTTCCTTGAATTTCTTGGCGAGCTCGAGATTCCACACTCCGTTTGGCGAAGCTTCGAACAGGCTGAAAGCGTCCTTGTCCAGAACTTCGGCCCAAAGATAACCATAATAGCCTGCGCAGTAGCCGCTGCTGAATATGTGGTTGAAATAGGTGGTTCTGTAACGAGGAATAATCTGGCTGATGAGGCCCATCTCGTCACAAACTGCTGTCTCGAATCCGTCAATCCAGGCAGAAGGGTCATCATATGCCTCAGCAGGAATTGCCGACAGTTCGTGCCATTTCATATCCAGAATGGATGCGGCTGTGAGCTCTGTGGTCATGAAGCCCTGGTTGAACTTGAGGGCGCTGATGATCTTGGATACGAGTTCCTGAGGAATGACCTGACCTTCTGCATTAACTGCATAGCGGGCAAGGAGTTCTGGTTGGAAAGCCCAGTTTTCGTTGAACTGGCTGAACATCTCCACGAAGTCACGTTTTACGGATGTTCCGCTCACACTCTGGTAGTGGCTCTGGGCCAGCAGACCGTGCAGGGCATGTCCGAACTCGTGGAAAGTAGTCTGTACATCGTCGGCGCTGAGGTATTCAGGCAGATTACCTACATTTACTATGATAGGACGTACGTTGTTGCCCTCTGCATCATAGTACTGGTTGCGTACATTGTTCATCCAGCTCCGCCCCTCTTGGAAGCGCGCGGGTGCCAGTCTGTAGTGAGTATACCAATGAGCGAGCCGTCATCATAGCTGAGCTTGTAAGTCTTTACACATTCAGGATTATATGAAGGCACATTCTCCAAAAGCTCTGCATTCACTCCGTACAGGGTCTTGGCAGCATCGAAGAGGCCCTTTACAACATTGTCTATGTGGAAATAAGGGCGCACAAGTGCATCATCCAGAGCATATTTCTGCTGACGTACCTTGTCGGCATAGTACCACCAGTCCCATGGCTGAATAGGACGGCCGGCAATGGCCTCCATATCCTTGATTTCCTCTTTAGCCTTAATGAGAGCTGCATCCATAATGCCTGAAAGGAACTTGTCCACAGTCTCGCTGTTGCCAGCCATCTTGTTGGAAAGGAAGTAGTTGGCAGGAGTGTCATAACCGAGTATGGCTGCCTTGCGTATGCGGAGCTCCATTACCTCGAGTATAAGAGCGCAGTTGTCATGCTCGTTGCCGTTATGACCGCGCATAGAATAAGCCTCGAAATACTGGCGGCGCAAATCCTCGTCATCGGTAGTCGTCATCCTGTCCCAATATTCACTTACGCTGAAGCCGAACTTCTCTTTGAAAGCGTTGCTCTCAGCAAGAATATTGTTGCCTATTTTCTGGGTTTTCTGGGAAATGAGGCTGTTGATTTCACGCAGCTCATCCTGTTTCTCCTGAGGGAGACCTATGCCTTCACGCTCGAATGCGTCGAAATGGTTCTTGAGAACCACCTGCTGCTCGCGGGTGAGGGAGCTCTGGTCGGCGTGATAAACGGCTGCGACCCTCTCGTAAAGGGCCTTATTGAAGGAGATGTCGCTATCGTGGTCGCTGAGCAGAGGAAGAGCCTCTTCCACCACAGCGTCGAGTTCATCGCTGCGGTCTGTTTCACTCACGTTGAAAAGCACGCCCTGAACCTTGTTCAGCAGCTCTCCCGAAAGTTCGAGAGGCGCTATGGTATTTTCAAAATCCGGAGTGTCGGGATTATTGACTATAGCCTCTATCTCGGCATTGTGGCGCGATATGCCTTCCTTGAGGGCAGGAATGTAATCACTTGTTCGTATCTGGTCATACGGTGGTATTCCATATGGAGTGTCCCACTCCTGAAAGAAGGGATTCTGATGGCATGAAACCATGGTTAGTGCTAATGCTGGTAATAAAAGAAATCTTTTCATTTTAATTTAGGTATTATCAATATAGAGGAGTTCCGTCCTCATATGTAATGTCATCCAGACTGTTCACTGTCATCTGTATGCTGCCCTGATACATGCAGAGCACACCTGTGATGTTCACTTTGCGTTTGCCGCTGAGCACGTCTGAAGGAATGGCCTTGTCAGCAAATTTGCTGAAGCCGCTGGTACGTACCTGAATCTGGGTGTTTCCCATCTTGAAGTACTGGCTAACTGACTGCGCTGCGGCATTTTTGATAAGCAGCTCCTTGTATGTCATAAGTTTGCCTGAAGAGTGCTTGCAGTCCTTGAACATGCCTGTAGCAGAAACCTGACCAGTAATGGGACCGAAGTCGCTCTGACCGCTGCCTATGGTGGCATGATCCCAGTCGCCGTTCTCCAAGTGCTCGATTATGTTGGTCTTGGACATTGCCCAAGTGAAGATTTTCCAGTTGGCCTTGTTCGAGATGACCACATTGTTGTTGTCCGAAGAGAGGAAGAGCCTGTTCTCAGGATCCGTGCTTTCATGAGGACGGTTAGGATCAGGATAAAGCAGTACGAAAGCCTGGTCTGTGTAAACCAGACCCGGAAGGGTTACGAGGCGGCCGACATTGGAGTTGGTGCACTGGTTGTCGTTCTTCTTTGGAAGCTCAGCCTCAGCAAGTACTTTAGGCTCAACGGCTTCTCCGAGAGCGCCCTTATGTACGTGAAGGTCTATCATAAGCGGAGACTCCAGGTAAGAAGTCTCATACTTGCCTGTAACGTCCTTGGCGCCAATCTGCACCATGCCCTGACCGCCGTAGTTGCCTTCCTTGTAGCCGTACATGCCCAGCCACAGGTCATTGCATTCTATGTATATGGTCTGACCAAGATGATAATCGTTGTACAAGCCGTTGCGGCCCATCTTGATTTCTATACCGGCTGTCTCGTCCTGTATATAGAAGCTCTTGTAGAAGTTGCCCGGCTGGTCGGTGCTCACCACCTTGCCTGCGATTATGTGATTTCCGGCCATCTTGTGGGGAACCCCCTGCGAATAGGTCTTGCAAAGATCCTTTATGCTTATGTTGGCCTCCATCTGTGCAGGCTGGAAAGCGGAAGGCTCATCATGGGAACCTGTAAATACCGGACCCCACTCCTCCACCGGATTGCAGCCAGCGAGAGCAGCTGCGGCCAATAAGGCTATATATTTCTGTTTCATGTGCTTAGAATCTGAAGTAAAGGTTCAACATATAATTGATGCCGGCCATGTAGAAGTACTTGCTCTGGAAGCGGTAGTACAGGCTCTTGTCGGCGCTGTTCTGCAGACGGGTCTGCTCATATCCGCCTGTCTTCACATTGCGGTTGTTTGTGATGTTGTTCACCTGGAGTGAGAAACCTATCTGGTTGTTCTTGACATACCAGCTCTTGCCTATGCTTGCATTCAAAAGGAATACCGGAGCGAATTCCTCCTGCTCTGTCATATAGTAGAAGTGGGCGTGGCCACCCTTGTTGACATCCTCATTGTAGATGAGATTGCCATACTCGTCGAAACAGCCCTTGTTGGCGAAGTCTGTACGGTACAGAGGGTTCATGTCAAGATAAGACTTGGCATAGCACTGGGCGTTGAGTTCGAAGAACCAGTAGTTGATGTTGTATTTGAGACCCAGCTGAGCTGCAATCTGTGGAGTAGAAGGCACGTAGTGTTTTGTGAAACCTGTCTGTATGCGGCTGCCGTCCACACGTGAATCGAAATCTATGACTCCGTTCTCTTCGTATGTAGCATAATGTGGCACTTCGCTCCAATATGGAACTATGCTCTCACGCACGATTTCAGCACTGTTGTCTATGGTCTGCACCATGTAAGGGTTGCTTGTGTATATATATTCTCCGGCACTCAGAGCACCTTCGAGGCTGAGACCGCTCACGAAGAGAGGCAGGCTGAAGCCGAATTCGATACCCATGTGCCTCTGGTCAATGCCTGTCATTGCAAAATTGGTGAAAGAGTTCTGTGAATCGTCATAGAAGCTCATCACGTCGCTCTGGTTCTTGATTTTGGTATAGAAGGCAGTGAAGCGGAGGTTGTAACCCTTGTTGCTGTACTGATAGTTGAGGTCTGCAGAATATGTAAACTTGTTCTTCAGACCGTCAATCACGGTGTTGCGTGTACGTGGAGATATGAAGGCTTCGCTGAAAGTAGGAGCGTCAGAGAATATGCCTGCATTGGCATACAGTCTGTGACCGCCCTGGAAAGTACGTGATACATAGGCCTTTACCGAGCCGGTGATAAACTGCTGAACAGCAGACTTACCCTTTGATGTCACAGCTTGTCCATTCTTGTCGTAAACTGGTGAAAGCTTTTGTGAGGCTGGCAGACGCAGATTGATCATAGCCACCTCTTCGGCAGTACCTGCGAAAAGACCCTTGCGCATCATACCCTCACGCCAGAATGACTCATAGCCCACTTTGAAGGCAAGGCTGGCTTCCCAGTTGTTCTTGCTGAAGTTCTGTACACTCCACACATTGGCCTTGATTACATTTGCAAAGTAATCATATCCGTATTTGCCGTTTGTGAGTATCTTCTGGGACTGAAGACCGTTGTCAAGATAGTAGTCGAGGTCGTTCTGAATTTTGGCCTCGTTGATGGCGAAATCCCTCTCTGCGAAAGAGTCCACGTTGAGATAGTACTGGGCTCCGAGCAGATCGGCTATCCTTTTATAGTTCTCGGTACGGTTGTATTTGAAGTTGGCGCCGAAGTTCATTGTCAGGTTCTCAGAAAGGTTCCAGCGTATGGTCTCGGCCAGATTGAAATCATTCTGGTCCACATGACGCTGCTCCTGAGCATATTTTGCGCGGCCGCCTGCCTGTGAGTTCACGACATAAAGCCTGTCCCAATCCAGATGCTGGTACATCCTGTAGTCCTCGCTGCGGCTGGTCCAAGCCTCATACATGAGCTTGCCCTTGTCGTTAAGCTCGTTGTAGCTGTAATCGTAACGGGCATTCTGGTCATCGCCTTCGTCAGAGTTGGCGAAGCTGTAGGATGGAAGGTTGCGGTAGTAGTCGGCACGTGGATCCGGTGCATCGTACCAGTCCAGAGCAGTATAGCCGTTGAAACCTGTCCTCCAAAGGAAAGTGGTGTTGGATTCGAAATCTCCGGAAGGAGCGTAGGTATATTTGAGCACGGTTACAGGCTCGAATGTCTTGCGCACGCGGCTGTTGCGTACTTTTCCGTTCTGATAGCCCCAGTTGCTGTTGTACATATTGTCGCCCATGAGGTCGTAAACCTCCTGGGTGGATGCATTCTGAGCACCTCTCTGTCCTGGAGTTGCGAAGTGCATGATGGCGAAGTTGTGACCGTTGCCGAAGTTCTTCTCAGCACCCAGATAGTATGCGAAGCTGCGATAGTAAACGCCCTTGATCCAGTCGTTACCGCCCAAGCGGGCAGAAGCGCTGACTGCATAGCTCCAACCGTTGTCAAGAGGACCGCTGCCGTAGGTAAGCATGAGGCGCAGACGATAAAGAGAGCTGTTGGTAAGCACGCTGGCACGCAAGCCCTTACGTACGCTGGCTGGATTTCCGTAAACGTTTGTGCTTCCGTTATATCCGCCTGTTCCGTATTCCGAAGCCTCAAGTCCTGTGGTGTTGTCCTTGGACCTTGTAACCTCGTTCAGGCCTGTCCAGAGGCTGTATGGAGAATAGCCTGTGATGGCGTCATTGAGGCGTACTCCGCTGAAATACACATCCTGAGCCTCGCTGTTGTAGCCCCTGTTCTTGAAGCGAATGTTGCTGAAACCATATCCCGCTACAGCATTGTAAGGATCGTTGCCGCTAAAGAGTATGGTAGGATTGTCGTTATAGCCGCTGTCGTCCATATCGAACTCAGTAAAGCTGCCGGCATCTATGCTCTCAACCTGGGTGTCAGGATTCATGGTCACGAACACCATATCCTTTACATAACCCTTGTCGACGGTAACATTGACAACCAGGTCTTTGTAACCGTCAGCAGTCACATCCATCGTGTACATGCCGTTGGCAAGCTCTGAAATAAGGAACTTGCCGTCTTCAGCAGCCTTGGATGTAGCCACTATAACTCCATCTTTCGATATCACCAGGTCGGCTCCCGGAATTGGCAGCCTTCCCGCACGGCTCACCACCGAGCCGGTAACTCCGCCTGTGGGCGCCTGGGCAAAGATAATTGCGCTGAGCAACAGGGCCGAAGCCATTGATAACAGTTTTCTCATATATTCTATCTCTTTATTATCTGCTTATTACTATATAGGTAGGAAAGTGGTCCGAATATCCGCCGGCGAAAGTGCCGTTGCTGAAGGTGCGGAACGGATAGCCTTTGTACTGTCCCTTCTGTGTCACCATGAAAGGCTTCTTGAATATGCGGCCATAGTATTTGTTCTTTACTATAGGTATAATCTTGTAACCTCCGTCCGGAGCTGTTGCCAGATTCCAGTTGATCAGTTCCTGGTCGTATATGCACCATGTTCCGCGGTAGCACAGCGATCCGTAACCGTCCTTGTACATGCTGAGGTAAGGATTGAAGAAGTCGTCTTTACCCATTTCCTCAATGGTCTCCTTGCCGTGATGCCACTTGACCATGGACTCGTCATGAGGGTCATCGTTCATGTCACCCATTGTGACTATCTTGATGCCCGGGAACTTCTGCTCCAGCTGACGGCAGTGCTTGTACATGATTTCGGCTCCCAAAGGGCGAAGGTCCTGACCTTTGCCGCCCACACGTGAAGGGAGGTGGGCCACATAGAAAGCAAACATCTCATCTCCTATGGTACCGCGCACCATCAGTATGTCACGTGTACGGAATCTCTCCTGTTCCTCCTTGGTGAGGGTGATTTCCACCTCTGTACCTTCGAAGCTGAAAGGGATTGATTCACTTTCAATGAAATTGAACTTCTTCGGATCATAAAGCAGGGCCACGTCCACACCACGGCGGTCAGGCCCGTCATAGTGCACTATCTCGAAGCCCGCGTCGGCTATCTGAGGGTCATACACCAGGTCTTCAAGCACGAGACGGTTCTCTATCTCGCTGACTCCCAATATAGTATGATAACATCCGTTGTCCTCGCGCATGGCACGTATCACCTTAGCCATGTTCTTTACCTTTATGGCGTATTTCTCAGGAGTCCAATTGTTGGATCCTTCAGGAAGGAACTGCTCATCATTCTTGGCAGGATCGTTATAGGTGTCGAAGAGGTTTTCAAGGTTGTAAAAACCTATCACATGACTCTTGACTCCCTGAGCATCCTGCGCAAAGGCCACGGAGGCCGTTGCCAGCAGCAATATGAATATGTACAGACTCTTTTTCATTTGGTCCTGTATTGTTCTTTAGTTAAGATTCCAGAATGATGCGTTTTGCCTCTCCACCATTGCTGCCTGCTCCGAACTGCCCAGAATAGTCACAAGGTTAGGGAAGAAATCTTCTCCAGTAATGCTCTCCAGGGCGTCTATTGACATGCGGTGGGCATCGACTTCCTGTTTGGTATTAGGATAAGACTGGTGGTCGAAATAATATCCCACGCCAATGTAGTAGCCGGCATAGTTGCCGCTGCCTCCCTTGACGGTTGAGCCTGATGCAACTTCAGACCTGCTGAAGCCAAGCAGGGCTTTGTAATAGCCGCCGGGGATGGTAATCTGCTTCCCGTCGTTGTCCCTGCATTTGCCCAAAGTCTTGCCCGTATAGCATCCTGTCACGACATACAGGGTGTCGAAAGCCTTGCTCTTCGTACGCACATGGCCTTCGAGTGTAGCCCATATATTTGAATTGAAGGAGTGCATCTGCGGAGTCATGTTAGAGCCGTAGAAGGTCTGCTGGTTTGCTCCGTCAGCGTAACGGTCGGCAGACGGAATCTGATGGCCGCGGGCATAACTGCCGCTGTTGCCGAAAGCATTGAAGATTACAGGCTGCTTGTCGCGAGGTATCTTAGGATCGAGGCCCCAGGCGTTGGTACGGCCTGTGCCGCTGGAGATGGTCCATGAATTGAGCGGATATGCCACCCAGGCAGCAATCATCTCATCCTCATCGAAGTCCATCGAATAGTTGCGGAAAGTGACGCTCTGGCCCTTGTTGTCCCTGAGATTCATGGAATGGGTAACGAAATGCCTGTGGTCATCATCGTAGGCCGCAGGAAGTTCGAGCCACATAGGGAGCGCGGTGCTTGTATTGAAATCGTCAGGAGTTTCAATCACGCTTATGGCCCCGTTCTGGGTAAATACGCAACTTGAAACTGATTTGCCGCAACTGAGCACCACAGTACACTGGCGCTTCTGAGACGAATGGTTCTCCGCATAATGGAGGGTAACTGCCTGACCGTGAACCATATCTGAGCTAATGACCGTCACCTCGTTCTCATTCACATCGTCCGCCGTCTTGATGAACGGCTCGAACCATACCCAGTCCACCTCACCGCTCTGGTCCGAGGTACGTACCTCCAGAGTCCAGCTCAAGTTCGGATCCACCTGTATATCCAGGAATTGCTGACCGGAACGCGCACTTGCAACCTCAGTCCTGAGCTTAAGCTCAACGGGAACCTCTTCTGTCTTCCGGCAAGAGTTTACGCAGAACACCGGGAACAGCAGCATGAGCGCCGTTCCCAATGTCTTGATTATGGAATTCTTAAACTGCATTCTTTAGAATGTGAAAGCGAATTTCTGTACACGTACCTGACCGGCTGATGCATGGAGCACAAGCTCGTTTGTGGCATTGCCTGTCCAGGTCACTGTCTTCTCATTTGTGTCGACGTTCACTGAACCGCCACCTGTGAGAACATCCATGCTTACCGCATACTTGACATCAGATACCTTGAGGACAAGTTTGGTAAACGGCTTGGATGTCTTGATGACAAGCACTGAATTCTTGTAAACCTTGGCAAGGTCAGTAGGAGCCACTATTGCAGAGGTGCTCTTGTATTTATAAATGCCGGCTGTGAGAACATTATCGGCAGTGGTACCTGTATATCCCTGTCCGTAAGTTGCATCATTAGCCTCAACCCAAGTGAAACCCTGGTCAGGGAAATACTCGCCTTCCTTAACTTCTGGGGCCTGACCGCCCTCAATGCTCTCGCAAACGCCCTCTTTCATCTCGATGGTGCCATTGTAATCGGCACGCACACCCACAACTGTCACGCTGGCTCCCGGAAGGAGTTTGTCGCGTACGTCGGCAATATTCTCGAGACCGTATATCAGAACCTTGCCTGTGGCATCCTGAAGGTCGAAATTGCCGTAGGTGGTGTTGATTACGTCTGTGATTGTGCCTTTGAGGCGATATTTCTGTGTACCTACAGGAGCTGCAATGAACTCAGCCACAGTGGCGTCAATGATTTCGCCTGTGTCTTCTCCGCCAGGGTTGTCTCCACCGCCGCTGCCGCCTTCGTCAGAGGTCTTGCCATTGATAGAGTAGATATATGCAGCGCCTTTGCCTACGGTCTCGGCTGTGCCGTTGTAGTTCGTGAGCTTGCCGTATACCACAACCTCATCGCCCAGCTTTATCTGGTCGAGGCTGGTGAACTTCTGGCCACCGAGGTAGTAAACCTGGAAGCAGTAGAAATCTGTGCCCGTGCCGTCAGGAGTATCAGTGATGTAGAAGAGGGCATTTCCGAATGAGTTGATGCCGTCCTCATGCTTGCTGGCGAATTTCTTCACGAAACCATGTACATACACTTCCTTGTCGGTAGTGGCTCCGCTTGCAAGGGCGCCGGCAACAGCAGCTGCCTTTGATGCAGAATATGGGCTGTTGAGCGTACCGTCACCGGTAGGATTGTCACCCTGTCCCGGATCAGGACCAGGGCCCGGAGTCTCACCTGAAGTCTGTCCGTTGATTGAGTAGATATAAGCTGCACCTTTGCCTACGGTCTCGGCTGTGCCGTTGTAGTTGGTGAGCTGGCCGTATACCACGACCTCATCGCCTACCTTGATCTGGTCGAGGCTGGTGAACTTCTGGCCACCGAGGTAATAAATCTGATAGCAGTAGAAATCTGTACCTGTGCCGTCAGGAGTATCGGTGATGTAGAAGAGAGCATTTCCGAATGAGTTGATGCCATCCTCGTGCTTGCTGGCGAATTTCTTGACGAATCCTTTTACGTAGACTGCAGTAGGAGTGGTTTCACCGCTTGCCAGAGCACCGGCAATGGCTGCAGCCTGTGAAGCAAGATATGGCTTTTCGAGAGTTCCTTCACCCTCTGACGGAGCCTCTACAGAACCTTTCTGAAGCACGCTTACATACTGTCTTACCTTTTTGGTGTCGTGTTTCTGGAAAAGAAGGG
>CAMFRR010000001.1 GCA_945982095.1 uncultured Bacteroidales bacterium | reverse complement strand
CCCTGGGGGTACCTCTATC
Source organism: uncultured Bacteroidales bacterium (assembly GCA_945982095.1). GTDB lineage: Bacteria > Bacteroidota > Bacteroidia > Bacteroidales > UBA932 > Cryptobacteroides. The sequence continues at coordinate 25,285 of CAMFRR010000001.1, read as the reverse complement.
CCCCACTCCGAGGATAAAGCCTGCCGGGAATCCAGGGGTATGCCCTGCTGCTTGGGGTCCAGGAATTCTTTGCGTCTGAAGCCCAGACGGCCCAAAGAACCGGCCTGCAAGAACAAATCCCAGGATGACTTCTGCCGTCTCAGACAGGCCTTGTCCGTCTCTCCCGAAGGGGAAAGCACCAGAGGGAAAACCACTCCACATTCTGGATGGGCGTCCAGATATGCGGACAGCGGAGTGATTATATCCATCGTGAAACGTGTGTCATCATTGAGTATGAGTATTTTGTCCACTGAACTGTCCTTGGCGAAATACTCGCATCCGAGGTCGTTGCCTGAGGCATATCCCCCGTTCAGCTCGCTCCTTATAATCACTTGGCTCTCTCCCAGTGCAGAGCACAGGAGAGCATATTCCTTTTCATTGGAGGCATTGTCCACTATGCACAACTTCCACTGTCCCCTGCCACAATGACGGTACAGAGTCTCAACACAGGCAATGGTCTGTGCAGAGTTGTTGTAGTTGAGTATCACTATGCCTACCATATTTTCGTACAGCGCTAATCCGGAAAGACAAGTTTAAGTATAAATATATAAGCCCTAAAAATCCAGGTTTTAGGCTTGTTGAGCCCATATAGGCACTTTCTCTGCCACCACGACAGTTCCTCAGGGCCGGATTTGTGTACAGAATATGCCAGACCAGGGAAGTTGCGTGCACTCATGCCTTCAGGCAAAAGATTGCACACCAGGCCATTGTCAATGAGTTCCTGCATTTGTGGAGTGTCCATCATAGCAAAGCCCTGGGTCAGCTGGTCTCTATTGGTATATTTGATCAGGCATTCCCACCACCAGCGGTCGAATTCTGCCACAGCATCATCCACGTGGCAGCGGAATATGAGATTGGTCTCCATCAGGCCTGCATGACGGGGATAATGCCTGCGTACAAGAAAAGTGGCAAGACGCAGCAGTTTGCCCAGAGTCTCACGCCTGTCGCAGAGCACTCTCTCCATTTCTTCGTATACACAGTCGCGGAATGGATGTTTTATGCCGGCAAAACGTATGTGGCGGGCTGCAAGGTCTCTGCAAATGTCATATATGGAAGAATCCAGAATGCTTATATTTCCGTCAATCCACAGGCTGAAGTCATAAGAAGGAGGCAGTACAGTGTGGGGATTGAGTTTCTGGCTGCGCGCTAGCAGAGTCATGTCGTCCCATTCATAGGGAATTTCCTCAATGCGCCACACTCCATCATACTCCGCCTTCTTCATTCCTTTGGAAACGAAGCAGAGGAAGTCGAAGTCTTCATCCACGACAGCAGGCTGTTTCAAAGCCTCGTATGACCCGGTTATTGCAGTGTATATCAGTATCTTGTTCATCATTCAATATCCAAGCTTTCCTCATCGGAAGGCAGTTCAAGGACAGGTCCGTGTTTTATTGCAGCCTGTACTGTCTCATCCAATGGCAGAACATAGCGGTAATAAGCTGTCTCGCCCAGTTTGCTGTAACGTGCACACAGACCTTTAATCTGCGGAAGCAGATAGACACGGCTTTCTTCCCATTCTCCAGGACGGGCTACAACACCCTGACTGCGGGCAAATGCAAGGAAGTCTTTTTCCAACCCGCATTGCTTGAAATAAGTATCCAATTCCTCGACTTTCTCCAGGATTATGATGTCCTTGCGATGCTTGTCAATGAATTTGCCTGCATAACGCACAGCCAGAGCCTTCTTGTTGCATTCAATATGGAAACGGTTGGCCTTGGTGGTGTCTATAGGCACGAAAACATCAGGTATTATGCCACCGCCACCGTACACTGTACGACCCTTGAGGGTGCGATATATCTTTGTGCTGTCAACCTTTATGCTGTCGGCCGACATCAGCTCACCGTCCTTATAACGCTTCAGGAAATCGTAGGCATAGTCATCGGAATATGGCTTCTGTATGCAACGGCCCGAAGGGGTGTGGAATCGGGCTACGGTCAGACGTACGCCGCTTCCGTCGCTGAAATATATGGGTTCCTGCACGAGTCCCTTGCCGAAACTGCGCCTGCCCACTATCACTCCCCTGTCGTTGTCTTGTATGGCACCGGCGAATATTTCTGATGCAGAGGCGCTGCCGTCGTTGATTAATACGCTGATTCCCAGGTTCTGGAACAGACCGCGTCCATTGGCTTTCACATCGCTGCGTGGGCGGTGTTTGCCTTCCATGTACACTATCCCTGCACCATTGGGAAGATAGTCGTTTGCAAGATTGCAAGCCTGGTCGAAATAGCCGCCAGTATTGTCCCTGACATCGAAAAGCAGATGGGTCATGCCCTGAGACACGAGGCCTACTGTGGCTTCCAGGCATTCTGCATAGGTGGTTCTGGTGAATTTCGAGAGGCGAAGATAGCCTGTGGTGTCATTCAACATAAAGGCTGCATCCACACAATGCTCAGGGATGCGGTCTCGTGTAAGTTCAAAAGGAATCTTCTCACCGTCACGGCCCACTGTTATGGTGACTTTGGTACCCTTAGGGCCCTTCATCAACCTTACCATAGTGTCCTGCGGCATCTTCACTCCAGCCATATCCCTTTCATCTGCCTTCAGCAGACGGTCTCCGCTCAGTATGCCTGCCCTTTCAGCCGGGCCTCCGGGTATCACGCTGAGAACCACTGCCGTATCATTAGGGACATTGAACTGAATGCCTATGCCTTCAAAGCCTCCGGAGAGCTGGTCTTCGGCCTCCTTGAGCGGTTCTGGGAGCATATATACCGAATGGGGATCCAGTTTCTCCAGGGCCGCTGCAATTGCAGCATCTGTTACGACTGCATGATCCACGTCATCCACATAGTTGGCATCGATCTGAGACAGAACGAGATTCATCTTCTGCCATCCTGCAGCCCTGCCTTTAAGATAGTTTCTAAACATAATGTTGGCGCCTATCGACACCAACATTGCGCCCAACAGAAATGTCAGGACGGGTATAATCCATGCTTTCTTATTCTTCATCTGTTTCAAGCTTTTCAACTTCTATTCCTGCTCTTTTGAGGAGCTTGATACCGTCCTCGAGCCTGTATTCATCCTCATACACTACACGTTTTATGCCCGCCTGAATAATGAGTTTGGAACATTCGATGCAGGGTGCAGCGGTGACATATAGGGTGGCCCCGTCACTGCTGTTTCCCGACTTGGCCACCTTGGTAATGGCATTGGCTTCAGCGTGAAGCACATAAGGCTTGGTGTGCCCATCCTCTTCACATATGTTTTCAAAGCCTGACGGTGTGCCATTGTAGCCGTCGGAAATTATCATCTTGTCCTTGACTATCAGAGCCCCCACCTGACGGCGTTTGCAGTAGGAGTTGGAGGCCCATATGCGGGCCATGGCAAGATAGCTGCGATCGAATTTGTTCATTATATCTTACTGTTTCTTGTAGAGATAACGTTTGATGCTCTTCTTAGGAGTGCGCTCGAAGTCGTCTTCCATAAGCTCCACCTTCTTGATCTGGGCGTAGTTAGGAAGGTCACGGTTGGCAAGACGCACCTGGTCCTCAATGTGTTTCTGCGTATCCTGGCTCTTGATTCCCAGTTTCTTGAGGGCAGCATAATCAGGATATACCAGGGCTGTGAGCGAGTTGTTTTCCTCCACAACGAGAGTATCGATTACATTAGGAATATTGTTCAGAACAGTCTCAATTTCCTCAGGGTATATATTCTGTCCGCTTGGTCCGAGTATCATACATTTGTTGCGGCCCTTGATAAAGAGGAAACCGTCCTCATCTATTACACCCATGTCTCCTGTGCGGAACCAACCATCCTCAGTGAAGCACTCGGCAGTCTCCTCCGGAGCCTTGTAATAGCCCTGGAAAACATTGGCTCCGTGTACCTGGATTTCGCCGGGAACATTGCGAGGGTCACGGGATTCTATACGTATCTCCATATTCGGAGCAGCTACGCCCGAAGAACCAACGCGGGCCACTTTCCAGTCGGCATAGGTAATGATAGGAGCGCACTCGGTCATTCCATAGCCCACGGTGAAACGGAACTTCATATCGTGGAACACATGTTCTATTTCTTTGTTGAAAGCTGCACCACCCATGATAACTTCATAGAAACGGCCGCCGAAGGCCTCGGTAAGAGCCTTGCGTATCTTGCCATAGAGCAAGCTCTTGAAGAAAGGTATATATTTAACGGCGAAGTTTACGGCAGGCTTGCCCAGTATAGGCTGCACTTTGCTCTTGTAAACCTTCTCAATGATAAGAGGCACAGCTATAATGAGGTCAGGCCTGATTTCGGCCATTGCATCAAGAATAATCTTTGGACTTGGAACACGGGTTAGGAAGTGTATGTGCACACCCTTTGTCATCTCAAAGAGCACCTCGAACATGAGACCGTACATATGCGCACATGGCAGCATTGAAATCATGTTGTGCTGAGGGCCCAGCCAGTCCATTACGTGACGGCCGAAGTCTATGTTGCTCCATATTGCGCGGTAAGGAATCATTACACCCTTGCTGAATCCTGAAGTTCCTGAAGTATAGTTGATTACTGCAAGCTCTTCAGGACTGTCCTCATAGAAGTTCAGGTCCTGAGGGCCGAACTGAGGGAATTTTTTGTTGAATATCTTGCGTATGTCTTTCTCTGTCTGAAGCAGTTTTGCCTTGCCCGCACTGCGCAGGGTAAGCTTATCCATGTCGAATATCATGTCCAGGTCCGGCATCTGCGCGGGGTCGAGATTAGACCATACCGGGCCATCGGCAAAGAGAATACGGCTTTCGCTGTGGTTCACGAGGTTGTGTACGCTTGCAGCCTTGAAGTCATGCAGAATCGGAACAGGTACTGCGCCGTAGGTCATGGTAGCCAGGAAAGCAACAACCCAGTTGGCCTGGTTGCGGCTGCAGAGAGACACGCGGTCGCCCTTTTTGAGCCCTGATTCCTCGAAGAGGATGTGGAGTTTTTCAATATTTGCAGCAAGTTCACCATAGGTATAGCCATCGCCCTTGAAATTGGAGATGGCCGGATTGTTCCAGTTGGCCTTGATGCTGGATTCGAAAATCTTGTTTACTGATTCGAAATTATATTCCATTGTTATTTAGGTAGTTGGTTTAGTATTTTCACGTTTTTGCGGTCAAAATAGACAGTTCCTTTTTCTGTCTTTATGCTCCAGTAGCTGTTCTGGCCCTGTTTGACCGCTTCGGGACCGCCAAGAGCTTTGCTGCCCAATGACAGAGGGAAGTTCTTTACCTCACGGCCCAGACGGTCAATGAGATGAAGTTTGCTGCCCTCTGCAATGAGATACTGTATTTTAAGGTTGCTGTAGATGTCTATCTGCTCAACATTGCCCACAATAGGTCCGGGGAAGGCAATCTTCCACAGACTTTTTCCATTGTGGTCCAGAAGGCTGAGAGAATTGTCGGCATTCTGTCTCAAAGTGTTGATTTTGTTTGTGCCTGAGTTCTTCACCTTGAATTCCCGAAGCTTATCCTGTTTGGCTTCGGTCTTAGCTTCTGACTCCTGCTTGGGAGCTTCCACTTTTGGACTCTCGGTCTTAGCTTTCCCGCTGTCAGGTGCTTCAGCTTTTATGCTTTGAGTCTGTTCAGCGTTCTTGGCTGATTCCTTCGCTGACTGTCCTTCATTTTGCTCGACAGGCGCCACATTTACATCTGAGTGCCCATTGTGCGCAGGCGGATAGAGGTAGATCAATTCCACCACTATCACTGCACACATCAGCACTATAAGTATGGTCAACAGAATGATGTTTCTTCTTTTCATCTGCAGCTTGATTACTTGGATTTATACAAGTATTTATACGAGACCGCTGAATCCCATGAAGGCCATGGCCAGGATGGAAGCGGTTATGAGTGCTACAGGCACTCCCTTGAAAGCCTTAGGCACATTGTTGAGAGCCAGGGTCTCGCGCAGGCCTGCAAAAAGTATCATTGCAAGACCGAAGCCGAGAGAAGTGGCAAAAGCGTAGACAAGGCTTTCTCCGAGATTAAGCATATGAGCCTCTCCGCCGAAGGTGAATTCCTTGGTAACCACTGTAAGGGCGACACCGAGCACCGCACAGTTGGTGGTAATCAGCGGCAGGAATATGCCCAGGGCCGAGTAAAGCGAAGGGGAAATCTTCTTGAGCACAATCTCCACCATCTGTACCAGAGCAGCTATCACCAGGATGAAGGCTATGGTCTGGAGGAAGCCCACGTTCAGAGGGTCAAGCACGAAGCGCTGCAGGAGATAGGTCACGAGCGTGGCAAGGGTTATTACGAAGCACACCGCACCGCTCATGCCGACGGCGGTGGAGAGCTTGTTGGATACTCCCAGGAAAGGGCAGATTCCGAGGAACTGCGACAGCAGGATATTGTTTACGAATACTGCTGAAATGATAATCAGTATATACTCCATGGCCTATTACTGTTTAGCGATAAATTTGCGGAAAAGTACAAGCAGGTATGCAAGCGCAAGGAAGGCGCCGGGAGCCAGAACGAACACAAGTACGCCGTCTCCTGGCATGAATTTCCAGCCGAAAGCGCTGCCTGAACCCAAAGCCTCGCGTACAAGGCCCAGAACAGTAAGGGATACTGTGAATCCGAGGCCCACGCCTATGCCGTCAAGGGCAGAATCAAAGACGCTGTTCTTGTTTGCGAATGCCTCTGCACGGCCCAGGACTATACAGTTCACTACGATGAGAGGAATGAACAGGCCGAGGGTGTCGTATACAGATGGGACATAGGCCTGCATCACAAACTGCAGAAGGGTAACAAAGGTTGCTATCACCACGATGTATGAAGGAATGCGTACCTTGTCCGGGATGAAACGGGCTATGGCTGAAATGGCCATATTGGACAGTATGAGAACGAAAGTGGTAGCGAGACCCATGCTCATACCATTGATGGCTGAGGTGGTTGTGGCCAGGGTAGGACACATGCCCAGCAGCAGCACGAAGGTAGGGTTATCTTTGACGAAACCCTTGGTGATAAGATTAAGTTTACTCATTGCTAGACTCCTCCTTTACAACAGTGTTGAATACCTTGACTGCGTTCTCCACTGCCACGCAATATGCGCGTGAAGTGATGGTTGATGCCGTGATTGCGTCTACGTCGCCGCCGTCTTTGCTTACGCTGAGCTTCTTGACGGCAGGATCAAAACCTCTGAACTGGGCGGCGAAGGACTCTTCTGTACATTTTGCGCCCAGACCCGGTGTCTCTGCATGCTCAAGAACCTGAGAATTGCAGATGCGGCCGTCCATATGGAAGCCCACCATGAGCTTGATATTGCCGCCGAAGCCCGAAGACTTGCTGTTTACGGCTACGCCCACAGGCTCTCCGTCCTTGCTGGCGAGGTAATATGAACCATACTCGCAAGTTTTGAGCTCACTCAAAGAGTCAAACTCAGGGAGCACGGCTGCGATTGCGTTCTGGGTCTTGGCTTTTGCTGCAGCCTCAATAGGAGATGCTGTCACTTCGTGCATAACGCCGAGCAGGGCGCTGCACACAAGTGTGATGGAGCCTAAAGCCACCACCATATTTACGAATGAACTTTTTACTGCCATAACTTATGCCCTCCCGAATTTCTTTGATTTGCAGAATTTGTTGATAAGAGGCACGCAGGCATTCATGAGCAGGATTGCAAATGAAACGCCTTCAGGATATGAGCCCCAGTAACGTATGATTATGGTCAGCAGACCTATGCCCACACCGAAGATTATGCCTCCCCTGTTGGTCATAGGAGAAGTCACATAGTCTGTGGCCATAAAGATTGAACCCAACATGATACCGCCTGAGAGCAGGGCTACGACAGGATTAGGGTAAACTGATGGATCCACAAAGAACATTATGCCTGCGAACACCAGTACAGTGGCCCATATTGAAAGGGTAATCCAAGGCTTGATGACACGGCGTACAAGCAGGTAGACGAAGCCGAGAAGCAGGGCGATATCGGAAATCTCGCCCGCACTGCCGCCCTGGAAAAGGGAATCGACTACACTCACACCGGCAAAATTGCCGCCTTCAGCAACAAGGCCGAGGAAGGTAGGACCTGTCACAGCGTCAAGTCCGCTCCACGCGGCGCCTATGTTGGTCTCAGGCCAAGTCGTCATTATTGCCGGGAAAGATATGAGCAGGAATACACGTGCCACAATGGCCGGGTTGAATATGTTCTGGCCGAGACCGCCGAAGCTCATCTTAGCTACGCCTATGGCGACTACGGCACCTATTACCATCACCCACCAAGGTGTGATGGATGGAACATTGAGAGCCAGCAGCAAGCCTGTTACCACTGCTGAAAGGTCAGAAATGGTGGATGGCTGTTTCAGGAGATATTTAGTGATGGCCCATTCCAGGAGTACGCAGGAAAGGATACTCACCGACAGTACGATAAGCTCTGACCAGCCGTAAAACACCAGGGCAACCAGAGTTGCGGGAAGCAGGGCGATTATCACGTCCAGCATTATCTTACGGGTGGTAATGTCCGCGTGTATGTGCGGTGATGGAGAAACCAGTAACTTTTGCATATTATTTCTTTCTACTTCTGATTATACGTAATACATCACCCTTTGCAGGACGTATGAGATCGAGCAGAGGTACACCGGCAGGACAAGAGTACAGACAACATCCGCACTCTATGCAGTCATGGACAGAATTCTCTTCCAGCTGGGCCATGTCGCCGGCTTTTGCAAGTTTGTAGAGCATATGAGGTTCAAGGCCCATAGGACAGGCATCAGAACAGCGTCCGCAACGTATACAAGCGGTCTGAGCCATTCGCCTGGTCTGGGCATCAGTAAGGTAAAGCAGTGAAGATGAACCCTTTACGGTGGTGGCATCAAGATTTGAAATTGCTTTTCCCATCATAGGGCCGCCAGAGATGATCTTTGCAGCCTGCTCAGGTACTCCGCCTGCCTGCTCTGCTATGAAAGACAGTGGCATGCCGATGCGGAAAAGATAATTGTGCTGCTCTTTCTGGCAATCACCTGTCACTGTGAGCACATTGGTGATGAGAGGTTTGTTCTTCTGCACCGCCTCATAGACTGCGAGGGCTGTGGCAACGTTCTGTACCACGGCACCGGCATCTATAGGAAGGGCTCCGGATTTCACCTGGCGCTTCATGACAGCGTCAATAAGCTGTTTCTCACCGCCTTGAGGATATTTTTTCTTGAGAGTTTCTACCCTGATCTTGGCACAGGCAGGAACTGTCTTCTGAAGCTCTCCGAGAAGCCTGCTCATATTCTGTATGGCCTCAGGCTTGTTCTCCTCTATGGCTATAACCACAGGACAACTGTCAAGGGCCTTTGAAATGATTGCAGCGCCGAGTATTATCTCGCTGCCACGCTCTATCATGATGCGTGTGTCTGAAGTCAGATAAGGCTCACATTCTGCACCGTTGAGTATCACGCACTCTGCCTTTTTGCCCGGAGGCGGAGCCAGTTTGACATGTGTAGGGAAGGTTGCACCGCCCAGACCCACAACACCGCATTTTTTGATGCGGTCTATGATAAAGGCCTTATCCTCAGGGATTTCAGTTACCAGAGTATCGGACAGATCAATGCCTTCCATCCACTCGTCACCAACCACGTCTATCTCTATATGGTTGACCATATTGCCTGAAAGGTCGGCACGTGGGCCCACAGATTTGACCTTACCGGATACTGGAGAGTGGACAAATGCTGAAATGAATCCGGCAGGCTCTGCTATCACCTGGCCCACCTTCACCTCGTCTCCGGGAACCACTACAGGAGTAGCAGGAGCACCAAGGTGTTGAGCCATGGACACGAATACCTTTGGAGGCAGAGGCAGGGTTTCTATCTTGCAGCCTGCAGAAATCTTCTTGTCATCGGGGTGTACGCCACCCATTGCGAAAGTCAGTTTTTTCATATATCAAGCCTCCTTATTTTCAGGGGTTTCTATTTTAGCAGCGGCTGGAGCGGCTTTAGGTGCAGCGGCAGGAGCGGCAGCAGCAGGAGCAGCCTTAGGTGCAGCGGCAGCGGCTGGGGCCTTTGTAGCTGGAGCAGCCTTTTTGACAGGGAAGCCCACGGCATGAATTGCACCTGTAGGGCACTCATCGACACACTTCTTGCAGAGACGGCATTTGGTGAAATCAATGTAAGCCAGATTTGAAGTAACAGTAATAGCCTCATGAGCGCACACTTTAGCACACTTGCCGCAACCTATACAAGCGGCAGTACATGCCTTGCGTGCAACACCACCCTTGTCTTTGTTGACACAGCTAACAAAGACTCGCATTCCGCGAGGTCCTTTGTTGCGCAGCTCAATGACAGATTTAGGACAAGCCTTGACACAGGCACCGCAAGCCGTACATTTACTCTCATCAACAACAGGAAGACCTGTGGCAGGGTCCATGCTGAGCGCACCGAATGCACAAGCGGCAACACAGTCTCCGCAACCCAGACAGCCGAATCCGCAGCCTGTCTCGCCTTTGTAGAGCATGGCCTGCACGCGGCATGAACGCACACCGTCATACTCTGAAATACGAGGCCTGTTTTCGCAACTTCCGTTGCAGCGTACTACAGCCACCTGAGGAGCCTTTTCCTGCACCTCAAGTCCAAGAACGGCAGCCACCTTCTTCATGGTGTCATTGCCGCCTACAGGGCAGAAATTGTTCTCGAGATTGCCAGACTCCACACAGCTCTGCGCAAAAGCGCGGCATCCGGCAAAACCGCAGCCGCCACAGTTGGCGCCCGGCATCACCTTCTCCACCTCGTCAATTCTCGGATCCTCTTCAACCTTGAACTTGCTGGCAAGCAGGAAAAGCAGCACGGCAAGAACAACGCCCAAAGCAAAAAGGACAATAATTGTCCATAGAATTGTACTTGTAAACATATTATTTGATATAAAAAATAAATTCGTCATTAAGCTTGTCTCTCATGCACCATATCACAAAATAGTACAAGGCTACAGCTCCCAGGGCAGCCAGGCCCATCACAGGCTCTGAAGCTCCCAGAAAAGAGGCAAGCAGCACGGTCACTACAAGTATGGCCAGAGGTATCACATACGCAATCCACACGGCCTTCATTCCCATGGATTTCTTCATGCACAACACCACTTCATCCCCCACATCATGCATATTGAAACCATTGGACGGCACTTCCACTATCTTCTTTTCTTCTTCGGAGAAGCCGCAGAGTTCCTTGGCATGACAGGCGCTGCAGGCGGAACTGCGTACTATTTCCACCCTGGTCAGCTGCGCGTCCGCGCTCACGACTATTCCCTTATGTTCTATTTCCTTCATTTCTTATCCTTTTCCCAACTTGCGGAATATTTGAGGCCCCCATATTCCAGAAGCCTGCCCTCAGCCATACCCACAGCTATCTTGGCGCTGAAAAACAAAGGCACCCTGTTCAGGTCATCCGACACATATATATCCATATCCTGATCTCCCTTGAACACCTCTCCAGCCAGAAGTTTTGCCTGAAAATGGAGCGTAGGTACAGTTCCTATGCCCTTGATCTTTAGCATCTCCTTTCCTTTATATATATAATATACATCGTAGACCTCGTCATCAATGGCGAAAGTCATAGGATAACGCTTGTCCTGCTCGACCTTGGACATATCTATGCTCCTGGCATTATAGTAAAGGGAAGGCAGGTCGAAAGTGCAGGCCTTCAGAGGGATGTTGAGATGGCGTGTGCTGTCGATTGCGGTGGTGTAGACACTGGCATCAATGTATGGCTGGTCGCTGTCCCAGACATAATTGTATTCATTCTTAGCCACATAGCCGCATTCGTATGTATCACGCATGAAACGCACAGGTCTTACTCCATCGCATGTGAACCATGACTGGAAGTCCTCTTTTATATTGAAGAGCAGCCTGTAAATGCCGGCGGTCTTGCCGAAAACGCTGCAATGGAAGCACTTCTGACCTCCTACACGAACTGTATCCAGCCTGACCGTAGCCTTTGCCACATCGGAGTTGATGATCCCGCATACATAGCGCATGGCATATACGGCATATTCACCGCTTTGATACGGCAAATCCTCTTCCGTATGCGCAAGCACAGGTATACAATTCTCCTGTGCACGAACACGGCCGAAAATAAGGCATGACAGCAATATGAGGATCAGCTTTTTCATCTGCGTCAAAAATCACTGCCTGAACCGAAATCATCCTGATATGGGTTATACGAACCCATCATTTCATCAGCAAAAGGATTTGCCTGATCATCCGCTGGGGCATTCATGGCAGAAGGGGTATTCATAGCCGAGGCGAAAGAGCGTATATTCTCGCTCACAGCCTGGTTCACAAGAGATTCTTCCATATCCACGAAACGCACCTCGCTGCTGCGGAACAGCAGGTCTATTTCTCCGACCTCGCCGTTACGGTGCTTGGCAATGATGAGCTGGGTCTTTCCCTTATCCTCAGGATTCTCGCTCATGCCCTGATAGTCAAGACGATGAATGAACATCACCATATCGGCATCCTGCTCAATGGAGCCTGATTCACGAAGGTCGCTCAACTGAGGGCGGTTATTGGAGCCCTGACGCTGTACGGCGTTACGGGAAAGTTGGGACAGGGCAATGATGGGCACCTGAAGTTCCTTCGCCGTTGCCTTGAGCGTACGTGAGATGGCAGCCACCTCCTGTTCTCGCATGCCCCTGAGTTCCTTCGGACCCTGCATAAGCTGAAGGTAGTCCACTATTATGAGCTTTACGCCTTTCTGAGCCACAAGCCTCTTGGCTTTGGAACGGAATTCATAGATGGGAAGAGAAGGGGTGTCATCTATATAGAGCGGGGCCTTGGCAAGACCCTTCAACCTTTCCTCAAGCTGGGCACGCTCCTGCATAGTGAGGGGCACTCCGCCCTTGAGTTTGGCCGCATCCAGGCCCGTTTCTCCTATCATCAGACGGGTTGCAAGCTGCACGGAAGGCATCTCGAGGGAGAAAATCGCCACAGGCTGTCCGAAATCCACGGCAGCATTGCGGGCAATGTTCATTACGAAAGCCGTCTTTCCCACGGAAGGACGGGCGGCAAGTATAATCAAGTCTGAAGGCTGAAGACCGCCTGTGGTGTCGTCGAGGCTCTTGAAGCCGGTACGTACTCCGCTGTACTTGCTGCCTAGCTCGGCAAGCCTGTTCATGCGCTCCATAGCCTCGTTGATGGCCGACCCTATCTCTATGACGTCATTCTTGTTGTTGTCCTGAATGGCATCGAAGATTCTGCCCTGGGCATTCACTATCAGATCATCCACATCCACAGACTCGTCGTATGAATCCCTCAGAATCTCGTAGGATGCGGTAATCAGTTTGCGCTGTATGTCCTTCTCTTTGAGTATCTGGATGTAACGCTCCACGTGGGCAGCTGCGCCTATCTTCTGTGACAGCTCCACCAAAGCGGAACGGCCACCTACCTCTTCAAGAAGCTTGTCCTTCTTGAGCTGGTTGGTAACCGTGATGACATCCACCTGTATATGCTCCTGATTTAGCTTGGCTATGGCCTCGAATATGGCCCTGTATTGCTTGCTGTAGAAGCTTGAAGCCTGAAGCTGATCCAACGCGTCATCCACGCAGTTGGGTTCTATCAGCATGGCACCAATGACAGCCTCCTCGACATCAAGTGCCTGAGGAGGTACGTTGGCGGACAAGGTCTCAAGATTGGGGCTCGCCGCCTCCCTGGCCTTCGCCTTTCTGCCCGGGACTTCTGCCATAAGAAGTGTTATTCTGCGTCAGATGCGTCAGGTGAAACGAGTATACGGCCGCAGTACTCACAAATGATGAGCTTCTTGCCTGCGGAAATGTCAATAAGCTTCTGCGGAGCAATTGCACTGTGGCAGCCACCGCAGGCATTGCCGTTGTAAACTGCAGCTACTGCGATATGGTTGCGCACGCTCTTGCGTATACGCTCATATGCGCTCATAGTACGGGCATCCACCTTGTCTGCGCACTCTTTGCGGCGGGCAAGCAGTTTTTCCTCCTGCTTGGCTGTGCTTGAAGCAATTCCTTCAAGTTCCTCGTTCTTGGCCTTGAGGTCCTCACGGCGCACCTCGATTTTCTTGTCGATTTCGTCAATCTGCTGCTGGCAGGCTGCAATGGTCTCCTGGTTCTTGCCTATTTCTTTCATGGCAACCTGGGCCCAAAGATCGTGGTCCTCAATTTCTTTTGTGAGCGAGTCATATTCGCGTGAGTTGGATACTCCGCTGTCCAGCTGTGCCTGATATTTCTCGGCTTTCTCCTTGCAGTATGTATAACGCTGTTTGAGCTCCTGAATAGTCTTCTCCGCACGGGTAATTTCCTCAGCCACATTGGCTGCCTTGCCGTTGAGCTCGGCAATCTTGCCTTCCAGAGCCTCAACCTCCACAGGAAGTTCGCCGCGAAGCTGATATATCTTGTCGAGCTCCGTGTCTATCTGCTGCAGGTTGTAAAGGGATCTGAGTTTGAGGGCCACATCGCCCTCAGAGAAGGTCTTGCGTATAGACACAAATGTCTCGCGCGCATCGATAGGAACATTAACGTTTGATAATTTCTTTGCCATATCTTAAAAATTCGAATTTTATTAGCTGATATAAGTATGCAAAGATAGTAAAAATTCCGTCAAAATTCCAGCTTATGCACAAATTTAAGCCCGATTACGTCAAAGGCTGTTGCGTATTTGTTCCAGATGTGCCCTGATGCGCAGCAAGGAATCCTTGATCTGCATAAGCCTCTGATCCATCTGTTCAGAGCCAGAAAGCTTGCGCGAGACTGCCTCCAAGGAAAGGCCGCAGTCTCTTGTGTAGTATTTGATTTTCTTCAGGACTTCTATGTCTTTGGCAGTATAGCGGCGGTTGCCCTTGGCATTGCGGGCGGGCTTGAGAAAACTGCTGAAGGTGTTGGACCAATAGCGTATGGTGGTGACACTTTCTTCCAGCATCGACGAGGTCTCGGAAATTGTATAATAGAGTTTTTCCATATATTGTAGCTTTAACTCTCCTAATCCATGGACTGACCCGAAGCGGCGCTCTTGATCAATATCCTCAGATATTCTTCGGGATTCACCGAACAATACAGATAGTGGTTCGGGTCGCAAGTGGCCCCATCCTTCAGAATCTCATAGTGAAGATGGGTGGTAAAGGACCTGCCGCTGTCACCCACTCCCCCTATCACATCCCCGGCCTTTACGCTGCGGCCCTTGACCGCCTTCACCGTGGAGAGATGGGCATAACGGGTCACGTAACCGCCTGCATGGGTAATCTCCACCATATTGCCTTTCCCTCCGCTGGATTTCTGAACCTTAGTCACCCTTCCGTCGGCCGTGGCCAGAACAGGGGTACCGGCAGGGGCTACTATATCCAGGCCGTCGTGCCTTACCGTCATCTTATAGAAGGGGCTGAGTTTGTCACCTACCGACGCTCCCACGCTGCTGAACTGCAGGTCTCCAATGGGCGAAACCAGGGGCGGACGGGCATAGGCTTTCGAAGCCAGGGAGTCGAAAACTTCTTTCCAACATTCTTCGATTCCGCGCGCACTTTCTGCCGTTCTCAAGCTCTGTATATGTGCTCTCTTCACCACATCTATCCGCCCCTTTATGTCCTCGAGTTCCAGCCCGGCTGCAATCATGCGGTTCACATCGGGGGCCTCGGCCTTGAACACGGCGCGATACACAGCCTCATCCCTTCCCTGAAGATAAGCAAGCTCCCTTTCCATCAGCTCTGCATTCTCCTGAATATGAGGAAGATACTTTTCATAAAGCCTGTTCTCTTCCTTCAGGGCCTTCTCTACATCCGTTGATACCAGCAGAGCAAAGAGAGTATAATACAGGACAGACAGCATAAGGCTGGCTGCAAAGCCGCCTACAATCCACAGCAATACTTTGAGATACTTGTTCATGAGCTCCTATTTGTTTGAGTGAGTGGACTTGTCCGCGTGCATAGGGTGCAACATCATTTTTTCGGAAGACGAGGCCACCTTGTCCACCAGGTCCCTGTATTGGTCCAGAGGCATATCCCTGTCGAAATAGTGATAGGGATTCACATGCCTTCCCTTGTAAATCACCTCGTAATGCAGATGAGGGCCCGAAGTCAATCCGCTGTTGCCTGTCTCCGCAATCTTTTCTCCCCTCTTGACCCTCATGCCTTCTGCCACAAGTATGGTTTTGCAGTGGGCATATCTGGTCTTATAGCCGAAACCGTGGTCTATCACCACCTGACGTCCATATCCGCGTCTTTCTATCTTCACCTGCTCCACCACACCGTCACCTGTGGCGTAAACCGCAAACCCCGGCTTTATGCTGAAATCCACGCCTTCATGAAAACGCCTGTACCCCAGCACAGGATGCTCCCTGTAGCCGAAAGAGCTGCTTATCCTATACTTGGACGGGTCAGGAACAATGGGCATTATTGCAGGGATGGAAGTGGCCATGAGGTCGGCTGAGCTGAGCATGAGGTCTATCTCATCATAAGACTTGCTCTGGACATAGGCCTTTTTCATCACCATATCGCTGAAACTACACAAGTTCTTCAGACGGCCGCTGCGGTCCGCATACTCCAGATCCTCATAACGTGTTCCGGCCTGTATGGAAGCGTCCCGCACAGAAGAAGGGATACTGCTCAGACCGAAGATGGAACGGTATATTTCCTCGTCTCTGACCTGCAGGGCCTCGAGTTGCTCGGCATAGGACTCCAAGCTTCGAGCAAGCATCTGAGCCTCAATATGTAAGGCCTCATTCTTGCGGCGCAGCCACTCGGTCTTCGGAAGGGTCTTGCCGAAGACATAAAGATATATGTGGAGATAGGCTACGAACAATACCACGCTGCATGCGAACACGGCGAGGGAATAAAGCGTAGCTTTCTTTTTTGTAAAACTATGCATATGCAGGACAAATATACTATTATTTACGGAAATTTGTGTAATTTTGCAAGTTAAATGCCTAATTGAGATAGAACAAATATAGAGTTATGACATCTAAAGAAATAAGACGCGCTTTTTTGGATTTTTTCGCTTCAAAAAATCACCAAGTGGTGGCTTCTGCCCCAATGGTTGTAAAGAATGACCCTACGCTGATGTTCACTAATGCCGGAATGAACCAGTTCAAGGATTGGTTCCTGGGCAACAGCGTTCCCAAATACAAAAGGGTTTGCGACACACAGAAGTGTCTGAGGGTGAGCGGCAAACACAATGACCTCGAGGAAGTGGGCCATGATTCCTACCACCACACAATGTTCGAGATGCTGGGCAACTGGAGCTTCGGTGACTATTTCAAAACCGAGGCCATAGACTGGGCCTGGGAACTTCTGACCGAAGTTTACAAGCTGGATCCTCAGCGCCTCTATGCCACAGTATTCGAAGGCAGCGAAGAGGACGGCACCGAGTTTGACAGCGAGGCTTTTGCTGCCTGGGAGAAACACCTTCCTAAAGAGCGCATACTCAAGGGCAACAAACACGACAATTTCTGGGAGATGGGTGACACAGGCCCATGCGGTCCTTGTTCAGAGATACATATTGACCTGCGTGACGAAGCCGAGCGTGCAGCAGTTGACGGCGCATCTCTCGTGAACACAGGACACCATCTGGTTATAGAGATATGGAACCTGGTGTTCATGCAGTTCAACCGCAAGGCTGACGGTTCGCTCGAGAACCTTCCTGCAAAGAACGTGGATACGGGTATGGGCTTTGAGCGCCTCTGCATGGCCATGCAGGGCAAGCAGAGCAATTATGACACCGACGTGTTTACAGGCATGATTGCCAAGATAGAAGAGCTCAGCGGCCACAAATATTCTGAGGGCGGCGACGTTGCCGTTGCCATGAGGGTGATTGCCGACCACATTCGCGCCATCAGTTTCTCCATTGCTGACGGCCAGCTCCCTTCAAACAACAAGGCCGGCTATGTGATACGCCGCATCCTGCGCCGCGCCGTACGTTACGGCTACACTTTCCTCGGCATGCAGGAGCCTTTCCTCTGCCTGCTCGTACCGCAGCTGATAGACGACATGGGAGAGTTCTTCCCTGAAATAGTGGCCCAGCAGAAACTGATTTCCAACACCATCAAGGCTGAGGAGCTTGCTTTCTTCAAGACTCTCGACAAGGGTATCGCCCTGCTCAACGAGCATATGAAAAATGCCGGAGAGAACAAAGTCATCTCAGGCGAAGACGCCTTCAAGCTCTACGACACTTACGGCTTCCCTATAGATCTCACAGAGCTCATCGCGTCTGAAAACGGATTCACAGTGGACCTCAAGGTGTTCGAGTCCGAGCTTCAGAAGCAGAAAGAGCGTGCCCGCGCGGCCACCTCAAACGAGTTCGGAGACTGGAACGAATTGAACCCATGTACTGACATTCAATTCCTGGGTTATGATACCACTGAAGTGGAAGACGCTGTGCTCTGCCGTCACCGCATAGTGAAGACAGGCGGCAAGGAAAGCATACAGGCCGTGTTCGACCGCACTCCTTTCTATGGCGAGATGGGCGGACAGGTAGGAGATACAGGCTACGTTGAGTCTGCAGACGGAGAAAAAATCAAGGTGCTCAACACAGTCAAGGAGAACGGTCTTACCATACATATTCTGGACAGGATTCCTCAGAACTGCACAGACAGCTTCCGTCTCGCAGTGGACGTGGAGAGAAGGAACAACATTTCCGCAAACCACTCTGCTACCCACCTCCTGCACCAGGCCTTGAGAGAAATCCTCGGCACTCATGTGGAGCAGAAAGGTTCCTATGTATGTGACAAATACCTGCGTTTCGACTTCTCTCACTTCGAGAAAATGACTGACGAGCAGATAGATATGGTGGAGAACCGTGTCAATGAGCTGATTCGCAGGAACTACATTCTGGATGAGAAACGCGAGGCCACAATGGAAGAGGCTAAGGAAATGGGCGCCATGGCTCTTTTCGGAGAGAAATATGGAGACAAGGTTCGCGTAGTGCGTTTCGGCGAGAGCGTCGAGCTCTGCGGCGGCGTACACAGCTCTGCTACAGGCAACATAGGTTTCTTCAAGATCACTTCTGAAAGCGCCGTAGCTGCGGGCATACGCCGTGTAGAGGCATGCACAGGCCGTTATGCAGAGGATTGCGTTGATGCAATGGAGAATCTGCTGCGTGACACAAGGGCCCTGTTCAATAATGCCCCTGACCTGCTGGGAGCCCTGAAGAAGCTCTTGGGAGAGAATGAGAAATACCGCAAGGAAATAGAGGCTCTGGCAAAAGAAAGGGCAGCCCAGCTCAAGAACAGCCTCATGCAGCAGGCCGAAGAGGTAAACGGACGCAAGCTTATCGCCATAGACTTCAAAGTGAACCCTACCATGCTTCGCGATGCAGCCCTTATGATTCAGAAAGAGGCTGAGAACACAGCCCTTGTGGCTGCATTCGAATGGATGGACAAGCCTAACCTGCTCGTCATGTACAGTGCCGACCTCGTAAAAGCCGGAAAAAATGCCGGCAGCGACATTCGCAACGCAGCCAAGAACATACAGGGCGGCGGTGGCGGACAGCCTGGCCTCGCAAGTGCAGGCGGCAAGAATGTTGCAGGTCTGCCACAGGCCTTTGAGGAACTGAAACGCGCCGCACTTGCTTAATTTTGCGAAAGAATAAGATACATATACAAGTACTGAAGAAGCTGGACAGATATCTGCTGACCTCCTTCATAGGGCCGTTTATAGCGATCCTTATGGTGGTGATATTCATCCTGCTTCTGCAGTTCTTGTGGCTGTATATTGACGAACTTGTGGGCAAGGGCCTGGGATTGGGTGTCATACTCGAATTCCTGATGTGCGGAGCCTGCATTATGCTCCCCCTTTCCCTTCCGCTGGCCTCAGTGCTGGCCTCAATGATGACTATGGGAAGCCTGGCCGAAAACAGCGAGCTCACCGCCATCAAGGCATCAGGCGTATCTCTGACACGAATCATGGCCCCTCTCATGGTTGCGAGCTTCTTTATCGCCGTAGGAGCCTTCTTCATTGCCAACAACCTGGTACCTGTAGCCTATAACAGGACATATACACTCAGGGAGGATATACTCAAGACCAAAAACGAGATCAAGATTCCTACCAAAACCTTCTACGACGGTATTGACGACTACATACTCAGGGTTGAGCGCAATGACAAGAAGACCGGAATGATGCACGGAGTGATGGTGTATAACCACAGCTCCAATAACGGCAACATCTCCGTGACCCTCGCCGATTCAGCCATGCTGCGTATGGCAAAGGACAAGAAGAGCCTCAGTTTCATAATGTTCCATGGTACGAACTACGAGGAAAGCAACAAGACCAACTACCGCGACACCACCAGGGACATACGCCGAACCAGCTTCGAGAAGCAGGAGATGACCATAGCTCTGGAACACTACAGCTTCGAAAAGAGCAAGACCGGAAAATATTCAGACCAGGCCAAGTCCATGAGCCTTAATGATTTGATTCAAGACCAGGATTCCATACGCACCCAGCTCACCGAGACTCGTGCCAAGCAGTATCAGGTGCTGATGGATGACAGGACTTTCAGCCATATGGTCCAGCTGGACAGCGTCTTCATGAGCAATCACGAAAGCATCTTCGACATGGGGCTCGTGAAGGAGACAAGCCTTGAGAATGAGATACG
Source organism: uncultured Bacteroidales bacterium (assembly GCA_945982095.1). GTDB lineage: Bacteria > Bacteroidota > Bacteroidia > Bacteroidales > UBA932 > Cryptobacteroides. Next base: position 4,796 of record CAMFRR010000001.1, on the reverse strand, counting down.
CCACTACGAAATGGCGGTGAACAAGCTCAACAGCTATGTGACCACCCTTTCTTCTTTCGACAGGGAAACGGCGCATCCGTCTCTGCTCCTGAAGCTGATTGACCTTGAAATATACAAGAAATTCGCCCTGGCCCTGGTATGTTTCATACTCTTTTTCATCGGAGCCCCTCTGGGAGCTTTGATCCGCAAGGGAGGATTGGGCGTGCCGGCCATAGTGTCAATACTCTTCTTCGTATTGTACTATATAGTGGATATCATTGGTACGAAGATGGCAAGGGACGGTTCCATAGATCCGGTTTCGGGTGCATTCATAGCCACATATGTGCTCTTGCCTATAGGCGCTTTCCTCACTTGGAAGGCAATCAACGACCAGGCTATAATCAGCAACGAGAATATCAAATTGATTTACAGCAAGATAAAACTTTTCTTCAGAAGAATGTTCAAAAAGACAAATATAGTTTATATGGGTACGCCTGAGTTTGCGGTGGCCCCATTGAAGACACTGTTGGACAATGGCTACAAGATAAGCGCAGTGGTAACTGTGCCAGACAAGCCAGCCGGCAGAGGAATGCAGATGAATGAAAGCGCAGTGAAGAAATTCGCAGTGGAACACGGCATCCCTGTGCTGCAGCCTGTCAAAATGAAAGACCCTGAGTTCCTGGAGCAGCTGAAGGCCCTCAAGCCTGACATTTTCGTAGTTGTGGCATTCAGGCTCTTGCCTGAGGAAGTATACAGCATGCCTCGCCTCGGCACATTCAACCTCCATGCTGCGATGCTGCCTCAGTACAGAGGCGCAGCTCCTATCAATTGGGCTGTGATAAACGGCGACAGGGCGACAGGCGTAACTTCATTCCTCATAGACAAAGGCGTGGATACGGGCAAAATCATGCTGCGCGAGCAGTATGTAATCAAGCCTGAGGACAGCGCAGCCGACGTGCACGACGCCCTTATGGAAATGGGCGCAAAGGTGGTGCTCGATACTGTGGAAGGAATGATAGAGCAATCCCTTGAAATACGCGTTCAGAAGAGTTTCATCCAGGGTTCTGAGATTCTGCACAAGGCTCCGAAAATCGCCAAGGAGCTGTGCCATGTAGATTGGGATGATACGTCCAAGCATATAGTGAATCTCATACGCGGTCTGTCGGATTATCCTTGTGCATACACAGGTCTTACTGATGCAGCAGGCAAGGTTACAGGCCTCAAGATATTCAAGGCAGCAAAGCTTGCAGATGGGGAAATCTCCTATGATGCCAAGCTTGCTCCGGGCAGCATAATAAGCGACGGCAAGAGCTATTTTGCAGTGAAGACATCCGACGGTGCCGTGAAACTGCTTGACATACAGCTTGCCGGAAAGAAACGTATGGATGTCACCGATTTCCTGCGCGGATATCACAATATTCAGGACTGCACTTTGGACAAAGGCAGCTCACGCGAGTTCATACGCCGCGTCCACGAAAGCGAAACAACGGAATAATCAACGGAACAGTTTGCGTACCAGGTCGGCCACATCGCCGACCTGTACTGTTTCTATAGAGCTGTGTACCCCTTCCAGGGAAGCATATTTGGACAGGTATATCTTCTTGAAACCCAGACGTTCGGCCTCAGTGATACGGCGCTCCATCTGGCCCACAGGCCTAATTTCGCCGCTTAGTCCTATTTCTGCGGCAAAACATACGTCCGAAGGCAAAGGCAGGTCGAAATTGCTGCTCAGAACAGCTGAGATGACTGCCATATCGCAGGCAGGGTCCATAACTCTCATACCTCCTGCCATATTTATGAAAACATCTTTTTGTCCCAGTTTGAAGCCCGCCCTGCGTTCCAGCACGGCAAGCAGCATGTTCAGACGTCTCTGATCGAAACCAGTTGCGCTGCGCTGGGGTGTTCCATATGCAGCAGAGGAAACCAGGGCCTGGGTTTCAATGAGGAAAGGTCTGGTTCCGTCAATTATGGCTGCAATTCCCACTCCGCTCAAGCCCTCATCATGCATGGGGATAAGCAGCTGGGAAGGGTTGGTCACTTCACGCAGCCCATTGCCCGTCATTTCGAAGACGGCCAGTTCCGAGCAGCTGCCGAAACGGTTCTTGATGCCACGAAGCAGCCTGTAGGCTCCTCTGTTATCACCCTCGAACTGCAACACCACATCCACTATGTGTTCCAGCACTTTAGGTCCGGCAATACTGCCTTCCTTGGTTATGTGGCCTATGAGTATCACAGGGGTTCCGCTCTCTTTGGCAAATCCAAGAAGTTCCGTGGTGCAGAGCCTGACCTGAGTCACGCTGCCCGGTGCTCCGTCCACAGCCGAAGTAGCCATAGTCTGCACCGAATCCACAACCAGCATATCAGGCTTGAGTTTCTTGGCATAGGCAATGATATCCTCCATGCAGGTCTCGCTGTATATGTAGCAGTTGCTATAGTCACCTCCCAGCCTGTCAGCACGCATCTTCACCTGATTTACGCTTTCCTCACCCGTAACATACAGGACCGACAACTGGGGATTCATGAGTGGAATCTGGAGGGAGAGGGTGGATTTGCCTATGCCCGGCTCTCCGCCCAGAAGCACCAGCGAACCGCGCACGAGTCCGCCACCCAGAAGGCGGTCGAGTTCGGACATATTCAAGGAAATGCGCTCGCCCTCGGAATGGGCATTTACCTGGGACAGTTTCACAGGCTCACTCCCTGAACCCACTCTTCTGAAGGATGATGAAGCTGGGGCCTTGGCTCCTGCCCCTGTAGCCACCTTCTCCTCCACCATAGTGTTCCAAGCCCCACAAGCCGGGCACTGGCCCATCCACTTGGGAGACTCGTTTCCGCATTCGGTACAGAAGAATGCTGTCTTTATCTTTGCCCCTGCCATTTATCTCATTTTAGCCATTTATCTTATTTTAGCCATTTGTCCAGCCATCCGAAGAATTCCCTGTGCCAGAAAAGGGCATTCTGAGGCTGCAAAATCCAGTGGTTTTCCTCAGGGAAAATGACCAGACGTGAAGGCACGCCCATCATCTGGGCCGCATTGAAGGCCGCCATACCCTGCTCATATGGAATCCTGAAGTCCATCATACCGTGGATGCAAAGCAGAGGGGTATTCCAATTCTTGACCCTTGAAGAAGGATCATTGGCATAATGGTGACGGCTCTTTTCCACATCGGCATAAGGAGCGCCGGCCTGCTGCATACCTCCGAAGGTAATGCCATCGCCGCGAGGCCCCATCTCTCCCGGAGTATATTCATAGGTCCTCAGACCTCCATTGTCAAAATTGCCGAACCAAGCCTCCTCAGTCGTATACCACATCATCTTTTCGTCAAAGATACCGGCATGGGATATGAAACAGTCGAAGAGCCCATTATGTATACCCATCATATTATATACTGAGAATCCTCCGTATGAGGCACCCACTCCGGCTATCTTGCCACACCAAGGCTGTTCCTTCGCCCATTTGGCCACAAGCATATAATCCTGCATATTAAGGCCCTGATAATCACCGCTTATCTGCTCCTTCCAAGCCTGGCCGAAACCACTGTCTCCGTGACGGTTAGGAAGCAGTACCACATAACCCTGGTGGGCCATCATGCCGAAATTCCACCTGTAGCTCCAGTGCTGGTCCAGACAAGTCTGCGGACCGCCGTTGAACATCTCCACAACAGGAAAATGTTTTACCCCATCGAAGCCTTCCGGATAAATTGCCCAGAAATACAGGTCCTCGCCCTGCGGAGTGCGTATGCACAGCTGCTCCTGACGCAAGCTGTTCAGCTTGTCCAATATGTGCGCATTCTCTGCACTTATCTGCTTAATGCTTGAGCCTGAAGCACTTATTTCCACTTTTGCAAGCTCAGTAGGCTGGAACATGGTTGTATAGCCTGTAAGCATGCTGAAAGTCCTGTCCCCTTCCTCAATGTAGAAAGGAGAATCAATACTGCAAACCCATTCCTCGGGACTGAGGCGCTGAACTCCACCCTCAACAGGCACATAGCACAGTGATCCTAAGGCTTTGATGGTGGAAGCGAACACCAGACCTTTTCCAGAAGGCAGCCATTTGAGGCCCGAAGCGTCATATTCATAGCCCTCAGTCAGTTCCCTCATGCTTCCATCTGTACTGTCATAAAGCATAATCCTCTGTCTGTCAGCCTCATAACCATCCCTTTCCATTGACACCCACGCCAGATAACGGCCATCAGGGCTCCATACCGGGTCAGTGTCATAGCCGCCGTCAGTCTTCAATCCGCGGCTCTCACCGCTTTCCACGTCATACAGATATATTCCGCAGTTGGTGGAGAAGGCATATTCCAGGCCCATCTTCTTGCGGCAGCTGTAAGCAATGGTCTTGCCATCAGGATGCCAGGCAAGCTGTTCAATACCTCCGAATGGCTCAGTAGGCAGTTCCCAAGGCTCATCAGGGCCCAATATGTCACGGCTCTTGTCTTTGCTGATCAGGCCATTGCCCATGCTTGCCACGAAGCTGCGAGGCGTAGTCTCTACCCAATGGTCCCAATGTCTGTACATGAGGGCATCGGCAACATAGGCCTGAGCCTTGTCCAGTACAGGGTCAAAATCAGAAGGGCCCTTCACCGGACCAGGTATGGTGCTGACATACAATATCATCTTTTCGTCAGGACTGAGACTGAATTCAGAAATGCCCTCAGCCACATCCGACAACAGAGTCTTGCGGCCCAGCCTGTCTCCCTTGAACATAGCCTTGTAAAGCTGACCGCCCTGCAGATAATAAATATGCCTTCCGTCCCTGCTCCAACGCGCACAGCTTATGCTTTTGCCTTCGCGGGTGAGCTGGTGTACGTCCGAAC